>CALVDU010000088.1 GCA_944326375.1 uncultured Bacteroidales bacterium
GCCCGTTGACAACGTCACGTCTCCTGTCACGATAGACGTCAGCTATGAAATCGGCGGAACGCCGTACTCATCAAGCTTCTCTCTCGACAGCGTGCAGGGCGTCGGCAACTGGATGGCGGGGACCAAGACAAGATATGCAATAATACTGGATTCTGAAGTCCGTCTTCTCGGAAGCATAGTTTCTTGGAAAGACGGAGGGGACATGGAAGGGACTCTTGTCCCATAAAACTCGCAAGAAAGGAAAGTTATGAAGAAAACATACATATTCCCGTTATATGCGGCAATGATTGCAACGGTTCTGTCCTGCAGCATGGAGGACAACCTCGTGTCCGGAGGGATGGAGGTCAATCTTTCCGCAGGAATTTCCTATGCTCCCACAAAGGCTGGCGGACCATACGATATGGGATATTCAGGATCTCTCGAAATACAGATGCTCCGCTGGGATGCGAACTCGACAATTACAGGCAATTCCCCGCTGGATGCCACGCTCGGCACCCCTGACTCAAATAACGGATATCTTCGCGGCATAACTTTCGGGACAAGGCAGTATTATCCGGACAGGACATCCGAAATCGGCTTTATAGGCTGGTATCCGGGGACATCCGAAGGCATGTCATACGACACGGACTCACGGAAGTTGCAATACTCTGTCAATACAGGCGACACAGACGTGATGATAAGCAATTTTGTAAGAGGAAACTACGAGACCGGCATCCCTGCCGTGGAATTTTCGCATGTCCTCTGTCAGTATTCCGTAGCCATATATGCCGTTGACGAGACGGCCAGACAGCAATGGGAAGAACGCTTCGGGAATATTACGGGCATTACCGTATCAGGCTTTCCGGGCACGCTTGTGGCCACCCTTCCTGAAACCCCAGACGGCACGGCTACGGTAGAATACGAGGGCACTGCGCCTCAGACATATACCATAACAGACAGCAATACGGAAATGCCTGTAGGCATCGGCAACAAGGAGACTGTCGGAAACATCATAATGGCTGCCCCGGCCATCGACGAAATAGTGACGATTACGGTAAAGTTCAGCGGAGGAGAGCAAAAGCAGATAGCAATGTCCAGAGAGTTCCTTTCCGGATACAAATACTCTTTCTCGCTCAGGTTCTCCCACAACGGGCTGATAGAGCCTGAATCCTCAATCGACGAATGGGTCGAGACCGACACAGATTTCAACATCAACAACGGCAAGACATACTACAACCTTTCACAATACGGCACGGCAAACTGCTACATAGTATCATCCGCCAACGCCTCCTACTGTTTCGACTGCATGGTCAAAGGCAACGGCGTAAACTCGGTCACGGACCACAACGGCAACACATTTGCCCTGCCGGACAACGACGTGAGCATCGTTCCCGACAGCATCGGGATAATCAGGAGTTCAGCAGTGATGAAAAAGATGGACGGAAGTTTTGTCCTGATTACGAACAATGATGAACGGACAGGCACGGAAATGCTTACGCTGGACACTGACGCTCCGCGCGAAGGCAGGGTCCTGTTCACGGTCAAGGGCAACACCGGCGACGCTTCGGACCATGCGCTCATATACAAGGGAAATGTCCTGATAGGGGCATACAGCGGGGAGACTCTCCTGTGGTCATGGCATATATGGATAACCGACAGACCGGACACACAGGGCTACGGAAACGGTTTTTCCTCTCTTGACAGAAACCTCGGAGCAGTGACGGACAACCCTTCGGAAGTGAGCGACGACGCACTTTCCACAGGGTTCTATTACCAATGGGGCCGCAAGGACCCTCTGTCAAGATACGACATCGACCCGGACCGCAATGCGGACGGCTATTCCGGCTTCCAGTCGGCCAATACGGTCTCCATGACGACTGCACACAGAAATCCGAGAGTCATGTACTACTCTTCAGAAGATGGCAATGACGACTGGCTCAGTACCCCGAACAATTATCTCTGGGGATATGCCAACCAGCGCGACGACGTGCAGAAGACAATGTATGACCCTTGCCCTCCGGGATACAGGGTGCCTGAAACCAAAGTATGGACAATCAGCGGACAATATACTCTTGTCGAAGACGAAAACGGCGAAGGCTACAAGTTCGAGATGGACGGCAACCAGACAATATACTATCCCAAGACCAATTACCTCGGCTACAATGCAGGTGCCGGCCATGTGACCCTGCTCACAGACCAGGTGGCCGAAACCGGAAAACCGTACATCTATCTCAATTCCGCAAGACCGCATATATGCAGCGACTTCACGGGAGAAGTCGGGACAGAGGCAGGGCACGAGTCGCTCGCCCACCACTTCGTGTACACACAAGGCTCTTCCGACATAATCCCGTACGAAAGGGAAAAGGCCGGAGCACGGGCCAACGCCATGCCTATACGCTGCATCTCGACCAATTCCACTCCGGCAACGACCGACCTGTCATCGATCCAGACGGCCAACAGTTACATAGTCTCGAGAGACGGATACTATAAGTTCCTTGCAACAATGAGAGGGAACGGCGTATCTTCGTTCAATACATACGACCAGAGCAGCAATACGACCTCATTCGTGGACATCTCAGCCGGTCTCACTCCGGAAATTTCCACAAACAGCGGATGCCGTGTCGACTTGCTGTGGTGGCAGGGAGAACTGCGGGAAGGCGGAGATTTCCTCGAACTCGTCAACGGGAATCCGGATTCGGACGAAATCGAACGCAATGTACCGATAGCCATGGACGACGGCGGCATGCTCGATTCCGAAGGCTACGCCCATTTCTATGTCAAGGACGTGAATTCATACGGAAATGTCGGATTGGCCCTCTACGACGAGCAGGGCACGATATTGTGGACTTGGCATATATGGATTCTCCCGACTGAAGTTAACGTTACCGTCGGCGACTATGTCGTGATGTCAAGGAATCTCGGAGCCACCTATACTCCATACAATGATGCCGGGACATTCAGCCTCGACAACGAAAGGATAAAAGAAACCTACGGCCTTTACTACCAGTGGGGACGCAAGGACCCTCTATTCGGTCCGGGCAAATGGTGCAGGAAGACCGCCGACGGCTGGAAGGTAGCGGACTGGTCCTCAAGGCCGGAAACCGCTTCCGCAACGACCGTTGCCGCCTCCGTTTCTGACCCGCTGGTGTTCTATACCAGCAACAACAATTACTGGCAAACGACATATACTCCTGCTACTGGTACCCAAGCAGGTATTGAAATAAGGCATTTCTGGGGATTTGTGGGAGTGCGGGGCCAGCAGGGCGACAATTTCGTAAAGACCATGTACGACCCGTGTCCTCCGGGCTACCGCGTGATGAACCAGGCTTCATTCACTTCCGCCAACATCTGCAACGGAGACAGTGAAGCAGCATACACCTTGTATTTCGACGGCTACAATGCCAGCCAGTACGGCATCAGGATCGACACTCCGCAAGACGTAGAGTCGACATATAATGGGAATTCCAGCGTGACTGCAAGAATGCTGTGGCTTCCCAACAACACATTCATCAACGACAACGGAATCTATGAAGGCAACGGTTCCGGAGGAAGCCTGAACACCGCCACACCGAACAACGGAGGACAACAGAAGAGATATTTCTACTGGAACAGAGGCTACAACACCTATACCGCAGGGCAAAACGACAGTGAAGGGCACAAGGCGGCCCGCCCTGTGCGATGCCAGAGAGAATAGTCACGGATTAGAACAATTCATAAAGAGTCTGACAATGAAATTCAGTCAATATACAGCAATATTTGCGATATGTGCAGCAGCAGTCTCCTGCGCTGAACAAGGTCTGACACCGGAAAGCGGCGTTCCCGGAGAAAGCGGTTCCTCGGGAATCGAAATATTGTGCTACACTGGTACCGGGGCTTCCGCAGACACGAAGTCACTTATCCAGTCCAACTCGTCAGCGACCCTCGAGTCCAACTTCATTTACATTGAAGACAGGAATCCGTATTCAGAGACGGAGGACTATCCGGCCCTTTCGGAATCGCACATAGTGGAATCTTCCATATTTGCCCCGCACGGCATTTCTGATGACGGGAAGATTCTCAGAAGCACATCCTTCGAACCTGCCCTGAACTATAAGGTAGAATTGCCGGACACTGACGAAAAGGACACGACATTCTACAAGACAAGAATAGTCGGATGGTACCCGAGGACCTGCGAACTGATCCGGGACTCTGAAGGAAACATTCCCGTGCGGCCGTTCCATGAATTCGGAGACAGTTACTACAGCGAAGGGGAAGTTACCGGCGTGACTTTCCGCAATGTCCTTGACGGACAGACAGACGTCATGGTCAGCGACATGCGGGAAGGGATGCACCTGAGCAATGCATATAAATCCGGGGAAGCAGACGCCCTTCCTCCTTTCGGGGCTGAAAACTATTTCTCGTTCAGACACTATCTCACTGCAGTGAAGATCTACTTGAAATGTGAACTGAATGACTTGAGCCTGCTGTCATGGGGTACGATAGAGTCGGTAGTGTTCCTCGACCAGCCGTCCACCGTCACAATCAGCCTTCCGGAAAATCCAGGAGACTTCGGGGAAGCTGTCTCGTGGGAGGACAACAGCGACATGAACATAGTCACCACCCCGATTTTCGGGGATGAAGGAGAGTCCGTATCCTATCCGGTAGTCATCGCTGATGACGTCAACGAAGATCTCAAAGACCAAAAGATATATCTCGGCTACATGCTCCTGCAGCCTGGACGGGAAGCAAGTTTCGAAATACATACCGATGCCGGGGTCTACCAGTTGACCATTCCGGTCACACTCGAGGGAAACCCTATGCTCGAACGCGGAAATGTTTATAACATAAACATCGACATCAGCACGGAAGGGGAACTCGGCATTTTCGTGGAAACGGATGATGACAAGGTATTCAAAGACCTGTCTCCGTGGAATATCGGCACAGGAAAATACGAAACAGCCAACTGCTATCTGATAAATACGCTCGAGGACATTGATGCCGACGGCAACCCGCTGTATGACGGATATTTCTTCAACGCCATGCAGGCCGGCAACGGTGAAGACGGTGTTCTCAACGTGACAAACAGGGAACTCTATCCGGAAGACGGGGCGAGAATCGAGCCGTATTCGGCGGCAATCCTCTTCCAGACGCAATTGAACACGGTACGGAATGTGGAACTCGTGGCCGGCCACGTCAGGTTTGTCCTGAACGAGGAATGCTACGACAGGACAGACCCTCTCCAGGCCAATGCCGTCATTGCAGTGTATGACCGTGAAGGGAACATACTGTGGTCCTGGCTGATATGGGTCACTCAGGAAGCAAAGGACATAAGTTATTCCTACAGCGGGGAAGATTACGCTCTTCTCAACATGAATCTCGGGGCAACGGCAGCCATTCCTGATGACGCCAACTCTGCGATCAAAAGTTACGGGCTCTACTACCAGTGGGGAAGGAAGGATCCGTCGCCGCGACCGCCAAGATACGACTTCGACATGTTGAGCATGGAGACAATACCATTTTACGGTCCCAACGGAGAAATGATAAATTATATTTCCGTCTTCTCGTCGGACGAAAACACGATAGAGGACAGCGCAAGAAATCCGCTGCTGATCATGGAACAGAACATTCAGGGACCGAACTATGCCTTCGACTGGCTCTATTACGAGATCGACCAGCTGTGGGGATATTCCCCGAATATGGGAGAAGTCGTGATGAAGACAATCTATGACCCGTGCCCTTACGGCTACCGGGTCGCTGATGACGAGATAGAAAATCTGTTCAATAATTATTTAACGTACCAATACGGACGTTACAGAATCAATGAATACGGTCTGTTAATCAACGGAGACGTAAGTACTGACGGAGAGGAAAATTTCTTTCCTTTTGCCGGATGGAAAGGGTTTGAGACCGACAAGCCGGACAAGGGACACCCGTGGAACAGTTGCGGAGTCATCGGAGACTATCAGGACGCCAGGACAATGACTGCCACAAGGCATCGTGCATCCAGCAGAGTCAGTGTCATAGACGGCATCTCAACAGGAAACGGATCGAACCGCACGGCTGCGGCTCCTGTCCGCTGCGTACGATACAGCGAAGAGCCTTAGGAAATAGCCGGAAGCAGAGGCGGAAGAATCATTCCGCCACGTAGCGGAGAAGAAGTTTGCGGACATGGTCGGAGACGGTCTTTGCCGTATCGGTGGTGGCTTCGAGCATTTCCGCAATATTTTTATGTTTCATCAGTTCTATCGCGTCCTTTTCCGTCTGGAAAATATGCCCCACATAGTCCTCGTATGTCTCGTCTGCGGCATGCTCGATCTCGGTTATCCTGTCGCACTGCAGAGTCATCGAAGAAAAATTCTTCTTCATGTCGTCAAGTCCGGACACCAGGGCGGACAATGCATCGGCTTCGGCCGCTATGTACTCGGCAAGTTCCACCAATTGTGGATCCATAGTGTTAGGCATGTACCTGATCACCGATTTTGCAGAATCGTTTATATTGTCCAGAACCTCGTCAAGATTGACTGCCACCGTCTGAAGGTCGACTTTTGTGAAAAGTGAAAAGAACCTTTCGTTGAGAAGCCCATAAAACTCCGTAAGCATGGCATCACCCTGCACCTCACACAGTTTCACTTCCTTTTCCAGCCTCTTGCGCTCCGTGATGTCGTCAGTTTCCATCATTGAAAGCAGTGCCGACGATGCCTGCTTTATATATGCCACCTGCCTTGAATATATGGGCTGGAAATGGGCCTTTGCCACAAAAATACGTTTCAGATTCCTGATGATTTTCATAAAATTCAGGGTTACAGTTCACAATTATATACAAATAAAGAAAAATATAACGGAAAAAGAAAATCCTGCCCGATGTTTTCTTTTTTTGACATGAAAAAACAGCATTCCTTCATAGTTTTGCGGCACAAACTGCAACGCTATGGAAAATATCACCAATAATACGGCAGCGACGGATATGGGCCGGCTCTCGCTATTACATTCTTCATTGTTTTTCACACACACCTTGCTTATTTTCTTAATGCCGGCCCTTATTCTTTCCTGCACCCATACTGTTCCGGGGGACGCCGAGCCTCCGGAAAGACATACTGACATCCCCATACTGTTTCGGGCACAGGACAGGAGCGAAGGGCTGGTCGCCGACATATTCATTTATGACGATGACAGGCAGGGGCGGCTGGACACATACCAGAGATGCCTGATCGGAGAGGACGGGAAAGTCATTGCCGCCTCACGTGTCGGGAACAAGATACTCGCAGCAATAGCCAATCCTCAGACAGACGAATACGAATGGGACAAAATCTCCTCGTTTGAAGCCCTCACAGGCATTTGTGCCGACATGAGGCTCGACGACATGGATTCCCCTCTCATGAGCGGCATAACAAGATTCAGTGCAGGTCCGGACAATTGCCCGGAACAAATCCTGGAAATTGTCCCTATGATGTCAGAAATCTGTCTCAGGTCCTTGAGGTGTGACTTCGGGTCTACGCCGTACGACGGAGCGACGATGGACAATGTATATGTTTATCTTGCAAACGTGAATACCCTGGCAGAAGTGTTCAGAACTGAGGGATTTCTCCCGGAAGCCCCCGTCAATATACAGGGGACTCCCGAAGGGGCGATGTCCGGAATTCCAGAACATGAAATGCTGTGTAGGCAACTGGAGGGGCCCGTAGGCAATGCGACCGTCCAGCCGGATTTGAGGCTCCGGTGCTACCCTAACGAAAGCAAAGAGGACAATGCCGGATCGCCATTTACGAGGCTGATCATCTCCGGAGAAATCATGGGCCGCAGATACTACTATCCCATAAACATCAACCGGGGTGAATTCGGGGCATTGGCAGGGAACGGAGGAGTCGGCAGAAATTGCCGCTACATATTCGACATAGTCCTCAAAAGGACAGGAGCGACAAGTCCGGATGACACAGTCCTGTCCGGCACTGTAGAATCCGTCTGCAATGTGGTACCGTGGACGGAAAAGGATGAAACTGAAATCATATTCTGACATGAAAAGGTTTCTTATGACAGCCACAGTGGCCTCTGCCCTGTTTTTCTGCGGATGTACTGAAAGGTTCGCATCAATGGATGATGTGGCCCGTACAGGGAAATTCACTGTCGGGTTCTCCGTCCGCAATGCCGGGACAAAGGCCGCCAATCCCGACGAAACAGCCATAAAAGACATCAACATGTTCGTATTCAACGAATATGGAGTGCTTGAACACAGGCTTTTTGCAGAAAATTACATGGCAGCCGCCGAAAACGGGGAATTTTCAGTGGACCTGACCATGAACTGCAGATACAGGATCTATGCCTGTGCCAACCTCGGCTATGCAATCGACGCTTCCGCAATCCAGGAACTGCTGTCGCACAGGCACTACATAGCCTATCCCGACGATTACCGGATCGGGATTCCCATGAGCGGCACCCTTGAAATCACCGCAGGTGCAGGAGATGAAATCAGCGTGCCGTTAGTGAGGCTATTCTCCAGAATTACCCTGCAGATGGACAGGAGCAGGCTGGACAGCGGAGTGGAAATGAATGTCAGGAGCATAACTGCAGGCGGATGCCCGAAACACGTGACACCCTTTTCCCCGAATTCCATAACGGACACGGACGGATTCTTTCCCGCAGGATTCACGAGAAAAGACGGGGAGACGGACATGCTGAACACCAAAGGCACAGACGGGAAAAGCGGCACGGTTTCCCTTTATATTCTCGAAAACCTGCACGGGGAACTGCTCCCGGACAATACATCCGAATCCAAGAAATTCTTTCCGGACGGAGATGCGAGGGCCGGGTTCTGCTCATTCGTCGAACTGAAGATAGAATATCTGTCGGAAAAGAATTATTCGGCTCCGGGAGAATACCTGAAATACAGGTTCTATATAGGAGACAGCCCGTCCAACTTCGATGTCTGCAGGAACACTGACTACAGGGTCATCATTTCGCCCTCCGGCGACGGGCTCGGTGAGGACAGCTGGAGAATCGTGCAGGACGGGATGGTGCATTTCATAGAAAGCATAAGGCTCAACTACACGTCCCTGACCATGAACTATTACGGACAGGAAATAAGCCTCAACGCATATACCGAACCCGAAGGGATTCCTTCCGACAGGCTGATGTGGTACAGCACTGACGAAGGCGTGGCGACGGTAGACGGAGAAGGCCGGGTATATGCCCGCGGAGAAGGGACCTGCTCCATAGTCTGCTCGGATGCGGCAGGAGGAAACGCATTTTCAGAATGCAAGGTCACCGTCAAGGTTTCTCCTTATTATCTGAAACTTTATCCCGGAAACTTCATAAGGTGCAGGAAAGGTGACGAAGTGAGCATATCCTGCGAATACTTCCCGCCTTCCGCAGAATTTGAAATAGGAATTGAAGAACTGGAATATGACAGGGAACGCGGACTGTATGACTATTCTGTCGCAGACGACGGCAAATCAGTCATCCTCCGCACAAAAGGCACTGGGACCGGAATGCTTTACATCGAAGCCGGATATCCGATAAACCAGGCTGAAATCGTAATGATAGTTATTGATTGAAGCGGCATCATCCGAAAAGTACGCCCATGATCATGGCGGTAGCCCCCGAATTCTTCCTGCAGTAGTCGTATGCAGCCCTGCTTACCTCGGCAAGGTATTCCGGATTGTCATGCAGCCTGCCGAACCATTCTCCAATTTCATCATCATTGCTTACCGGAACGGCCGCTCCTGACGGCATCAGTTCCACAAACTGAAGATTCTTGTGATACTGCGGCCCCATGACTACCGGCAAGCCATAGACGGATGCCTCTATCACGCTGTGAGGCATGTTGATGAACCCTCCGCCGATAAGTGCAGCCCAACCATAGCGATACAGTCTGGACAGCATGCCTATCTTGTTTACAATCAGGACCTGGGCCTTTTCCAGGCGTTCCTCCGCTTCCGCAGACATTGCTGACGGGCCCCGACCGGAAGCCGCAGCCTTGATTGCATCCTCAACCTCACTGTAAATCACGGCACCATTCTTCACGGAACCGGCTATATGCCGTATCGGGGCCTCGTCGAGTTCATGTGGAATGAACAGGAATTTTTCGTCAGGATATTTCAGGCAGAGCGAGATGACGAGATCATCATCCTTATGGCAGGTGCTGCCGGCCACAAACACTTTCCGACCGCAGTTCCATTTTTCAACTATTGCATCGTGCCATTCCTCAGCCGCAGTATCCGCCACCCTGTCGAAACGGGCATCGCCAGCCACATATACCGACTTGCATCCTATCGACTTCAAAGCCTTGCGCGTCTCCTCATTCTTCGCCATTATGCTCCTGTATGATGTGCGGAGCAGTCTTCGATAAATCCCGCCGTACCATTTCAGATAAGGAGAATCCTTCGTGGCAAGGACAGACATTATATATGTGTCCACACCGTGAATGCGCAATTGTTTCAGATAGTTGAACCAGAATTCCCCTATCGTGAACATGGCCTTTGCCGGACGGACAATCTCAACAAAACGCCTTGCATTCCTTGCCGTGTCAAGAGGCAGATAGAACACCCAGTCAACGACCTTCCAGTCTTTCCGCACCTCATAGCCTGACGGGGAAAAGAACGTAAGGAGAATCTTTTTCTCGGGATAACGTTTCCTGACCGCTTCAATGACGGGACGGGTCTCCTCAAATTCCCCCATGGAAGCCGTATGGAACCATATTATGCCTTCATGCCCCTTCACGGCAGAGGCTATCCTGTCAAGAAGGCCTTTTCTGCCGTCCACAAAAAGCCGTAACTTGTGATTCCACAGCGCAGCAATGCGCAAGAAGAATGATACGATGTTGATTGCAAGACTGTACATTACCGTAAATATTGTGCTGTGAATGTGTTTCCTTCGGCGATCAGCCGCTCCGGAGTGCCTTCGAAGACTATCCTGCCTCCTGCATCTCCTGCGTCAGGACCAAGATCTATCACCCAGTCAGCCGACCTTATCACATCCGGATTATGTTCAACCACCACTATGGAGTGCCCTTTGGCAAGCAATGCATCAAAGGACTTGAGAAGTTTTTCCACATCATAGAAATGAAGGCCTGTCGTCGGTTCGTCAAAAATGAACAGGATTCTCTGTTCCGCAGACTTGGATGAACCGGAATCGTTCATCGAAAGGAAATATGCCAACTTTATTCTCTGGCTCTCTCCCCCGGAAAGCGTGCTGCTGCTCTGCCCCAATTTTATATAGGACAATCCCACATCGGCAAGAGGCTGGAGCCTTTCTGCTATCCGGACAGCAACGGCCTCCTTCTGTGACGAAAAGAAGGCGATCGCCTCGTCTACGCTCATGTTCAGGATATCGTCAATGTTCATTCCCTTGTACTTGACTTCGAGAATGTCCGGTTTGAACCTCTTTCCGGAACAGGCCTCGCAGACCATCGTGACATCAGCCATGAACTGCATTCCTATCCTCACTACGCCTTCTCCCTGACATTCGGGACAGCGTCCTCCGTCCATGTTGAAGGAAAAATGCGACGGCGTATATCCGTTCAGTTTTGCGTATGGCTGTTCTGACAAGAGTTTCCTGATGTCGTCGTACACTTTCAGGTAGGTAACGGCATTGGAACGCGAACTCTTCCCTATCGGATTCTGGTCCACATATTCCACCTGCGTAATCCTGTCCAAGTCGCCGGAAAGGCCCCTGAATGCTCCAGGAGCGGAACCTACATGGTTTATGTGCCTGTACAGGGCCGGATAGAGGATGTCGCCCACAAGGGATGACTTGCCGCTTCCGCTCACACCCGACACGACTGTCAGAACTCCGAGAGGGAATTTCACGTCAATGCCCTTGAGGTTGTGTTCGGATGCGCCTTCTATGGTTATTGAATGGGAGAAAGTGCGTTTTTTCCGCACATATCTGCTACGTTTGCCGAAAAGATACTGCAGAGTCAGCGAACGCTCCATGACTTCCGGAGCAGGCATGTCACCCAATTTCCCTCTGAATACGATTTCCCCGCCATGAATCCCCGCCTTCGGCCCTATGTCAATCAGCAGATCAGCAGCGCGCATGATCTCCTCGTCATGCTCGACCACGACTACGGTATTGCCTATGTCCCTCAACTTTTTCAGCACCGATATGAGACGGTCGGTGTCGCGCGGATGAAGTCCGATGCTCGGCTCGTCGAGTATGTAGAGAGATCCCACGAGGGAACTTCCGAGCGCCGTCACGAGATTTATCCTCTGGCTCTCTCCTCCGGAGAGGGTGTTCGATGTCCTGTTGAGGGTAAGGTATGAAAGTCCGACATCCTTTATGTAGCGGAGGCGTGACTTGATTTCATCTATGGCCTTGGAGGCTATTGCCTGTTCGTAGCCGGAGAGTTCCAGATTGCAGAAAAATCCGTAAAGTTCGTCCACGTTCATGCAGAGCAGTTCATGGATATTCTTTCCGCCCACTTTCACGTACAGGGCATCTTTCCTGAGGCGGCTGCCGCCGCATGTCCGGCAGACGGTCTTTCCGGAATACCGGCTGAGCATGTATTTGTACTGTACCTTGTATTTGTTGGATTCCACCCAACGGAAAAACTCGTTCAGCCCTATTATGGACTCTTCTTCGGTATCGGCCGCATATCCGTTCCAGACAAGGTCTTTCTGCTTTTCGGTCAGTTCAGAATATGGAGCGAACACGGGCAGGTCATGCTTGTAGGCATTTTTTATCATCTGGTCCCTGAACCACCCCATCTTCTCCCCTCTCCAGCAGGCTATTGCACCGTCATATATGCTTTTGCTTTTGTCCGGCACGACAAGATCTTCGCTGATGCCTATGATCTGCCCCAGACCTCCGCAGTCAGGGCAGGCACCAAGAGGGCTGTTGAAACTGAACATGTATTCGTCCGGTTCGGAAAAGACCATTCCGTCCGCCTCGAACCGGTTGACGAATTCCTTCATTGCGCCGCCGTCGGTGCAGACATAGAGGGTGCCGTCACCTTTGTCAAAGGCAGTGGCTATGGATGAAAGAAGCCTCGTGTGCAGTTCCTCCCATTCGTCGGACCCGTGTTCCGGAAGGCGCAGCCGGTCCACAAGCAGATAGAGTTCGTCAGGATAATCCCCGCTTTCGGACATCTTCATGATTTCCTCTATCCTGATTGCCTTGCCGTCAGAAAAGAATCTCGAAAAGCCCTCTTTCTTGAGTTCCAGCATCAGTTCCACCTTGTCCTGGCGGTCCTTCCATTTCAGGTCGGCAAGGATGTATGCCGCTGCAGACCCCGATGATACGATGTATTCCACGACATCGTTGGATGTGTTGCATTTCACCTCATTTCCCGAAATCGGGGAATAGGTACGTCCTATCCTTGCGAAAATTATCCTGAGATAGTCGAATATTTCGGTACTGGTGGCTATTGTGGAGCGCGGATTACGCGTGTTCACCTTCTGCTCGATCGCTATTGCGGGAGGGATTCCCTCTATCAGTTCCACGTCAGGCTTCACCATCCTTCCGAGGAACTGCCTCGCATACGAGGACAGGCTTTCGGCAAAACGCCTCTGCCCCTCGGCAAACAACGTGTCAAAAGCCAGCGACGATTTACCGGAACCTGAAATTCCCGTAATGACCACAAAACGGTTACGGGGAATCTCCACGGTAATGTCCTTCAGGTTGTTTACTCTTGCTCTTTTTATAAGGATGCTTCCTTCATCACTCATAATCCTTCTCCGTTTGACTTTCCCTAAACTCTCAGGGCAATGAAATTTACAAATGGCAAATCTATAAATAAAATTTGATTTTCGTAGTGTTTTCCGAAAAGGCAAACAGGAAGGAAAACCGGGAACGGCACAATTGCTCATGGCGAAATATGGACAATCTGGCACATCAGACATGCGAAAAACGGACAAACTGTCACCGCGAATGACAAAATTTCCTGCCAGAAGTGACTTTCGGCGAATGGTACGCTAATTGACTATATCCATGGCGTACCCGCAAGGGTGCAAGGTTAAGTCAAAAGATTGATAATAAATTAATTAATAGGAGGTTTAAATTATGGTACCTGTAAGAAGAACACAAAATTGGTTACCGGACATCTTCAACGATTTCTTCGATAACGACTGGATGGTAAGAACAAATGCTACGGCACCTGCCATCAACGTATTAGAAAACGAGAACAGCTACGACATAGAGGTGGCTGCCCCGGGAATGACCAAGAACGACTTTAATGTCCATATCGACGAAAACGGCAACCTTGCCATCGAGATGGAAAAGAAAGTCGAAAACAAAGAGGACAAGAAGAACGGACATTATCTCCGTCGCGAGTTCTCATACAGCAAATTCCAGCAGACCATGATCCTGCCGGACGATGTGGAGAGGGACAAGATCAGTGCAAAGGTAGAAAACGGCGTACTGAATGTCCGTATTCCTAAAATAGAGAAAAAAGCCGCCGAAACGAAACGTTCGATCGAAATCGAATAATCGCTTTAAGGCACAAGAGAAAGGGCTGCGCTTTTCGGGGCGCAGCCCTTTTTTTGTTCACTTGTTCAGGACACTCCGTTTCCCTTTACGGAAACTCCGTGCGCCTTCAGGTCCCTTTTGAGTTCCGGCACCATATCCCGGCTCATGCATTCCACGTAGAAACGGCGGTAAGCCTTACGGTTTTTCTTCCTGACGAGAAGGGTTATGTGGCCGCTCGTGCTCTTCATTATCCATACCGTATCCATATCCTTGTATCCAATCTTCATCCGAGACGGGAACCAGATGTTCTTCACGAAGAAATATGTCTCTCCGAATGATGGATAACCGCCGATAATCAGAACAAGGATGAAGAAACCCAGTACGGAAAGGATTGAAGCGGAAGCAAAAGTCAGCCCCGCCGGCAGCCCCTTTATGAAAAGGAAGGCAACAAGCAATATAAAAATCAACACAAAGACCGTCAAGGAAGTCCTCAACGGTTTCTTTGTGTTGAAATATTTTTCGTTTTCGTTGTGCATAAGGATCAAAAGGCTGCAGTGATCATTCTCCCTTGCTGCAGGAAATGGCCTTCCAAACGCCGGCGCTCAGGGCAGCACCGACAAACGGAGCGACGATGAAAAGCCACAACTGCTTGAGGGCGATGCCGCCTTCGAAGATTGCCGGCCCGATGCTCCTGGCCGGATTGACGGATGTCCCGGTAATAGGAATGCAGACGATGTGCACCAGCACGAGGGTCAGACCGATGGCAAGGCCGGCAAGATTGCCTGCACCTTTCTTGGGATCTGTCGCACCGAGCACGACGAGCACAAAGATGAACGTAAATACGGCCTCGGCCACGAATGCCTGCACGCACATGCCGTCCTTGAATGAATTGGATCCTGTTGCAGTCGGTCCCTCATGTGCTCCGGACGCCACAAGCGCATAAAGAATAGCCGAACCGATGATTGCTCCCATTACCTGGAAAATCATGTACATTCCTGCATCCTTTCCGCTCATCCTGCCGCTCAACCATACTCCCAAAGTAATGGCAGGATTGATATGGCAGCCGGAAATCCCTCCTATGGCATAAGCCATGGCAACCACGGACAGGCCGAATGCGAGAGCCACCCCGAGCGTGCCCGTACCAGCTCCGACAATACCGGCGGCACTTCCTGAAAAGACGGCGCTGCCGCATCCCATAAGGACGAGAACCATCGTCCCGACCATTTCTGCAAAATACTTTTTCATCTTGGTTTTGACTTAATAAAATGTTTCCAAAGTTAGGATTTTTTGCGTTCCGATGTCCCGGTACGGCACAAATCAATCCTTTTTTTCACTGTTCACACAATCCCGGAGAAAACACTTCGCCCTAATCACGGCCTTCTCAGCACCTTCATTGCTCAATTCGGCAAAAGTAAACCCGGCCAAGACATCTTTCAAGGCCGACAATTTCTTTTCATCACCGGAAGCATGCCATTCCTCTGACAATATTCTGATTTTCTCGCAATCCTGTATGCCTTCGGCCAGTCTCTCCATACGGACACTGCTGCGGCCTTCAGGATAGACCAGATAGCAATCCCCTGCCGCCCATTGGCGGAATCTCGCATCCCTGACAGGATCTTCGGTCCAACTGTTGTATGCCCATCTCAAATACCCGTCGCAATCTGCGGCAAGCGCCCTCCACGCAATCCATGAAGCTTCAGATGGAGAAGAAGCCATGAATGTATTTGGATAAGCCTCAGCACAGCAGGTATAATAGGTTGTAACCTTTCCTTCCGAACGCCTTCTCTCTATGACACCTTCCGGATATGATGCACTAAAAGGTATGCACAAATCGTATATCTCCTTTTCTATTTCTTCATGGAAATTTCCGGCCAGTGACACCTTGAATTCAGGTTCTGCCGACCTGATGACATCCAATGCGGCTACCATAGACTCAAGTGGACGTTCATCCATGGCAATCATGGTCTTTTCAAACCAGCCTTTATCCCTCAGGTGTCCGGCAAAATCAGAAATGAACGGAGACCAATAAGCCTTATATGCAGTACTGCCGGGCTCAGCTTCCAGATATGCCTTTTCGCCTGTACTCCCGTCGATATAGTCGAACTTCAGGGCCCATGGTATCATGGAATAACAGTTGATCTGACTGTCAATGCCCACACTTTCCATAAATTCGACCCATCTGTCGAATACGGAATAATCATAAGTCCAACTGCCGTCAGCGTTTTTTATTTTTGTCACCATCGAACCGAAAGCATCGAAAGTCTGTCCGTTCCACGGGCGATCCAATATGGTTGCCGTCACGGACTTCTGTCCGGCATCAGCAAGAATTTTCATGACCGGACGCATCAGATCGAAATGTTCCTGGCTCCAAAGCCGGACATCATGATACCTTGCCACGGAATACGGATTCTGCCACAGGTCCAAATGGAATTTCCATTCGGAAGGTGGCGGCAGAATCCTGTCTGCAACCTCCAAGGAAAAAGGCACGACCTGCCTCCATGTTCCGCTTTTTATCACAAGATTGCCGGTATATGTACCTGCGACGGCGTCTGAAGGGATTCTGATTGATAACCACACCGGCTGAAAAACATCTGGCATAATATCCTTTGTCACGGCGTCATCTATCAGATCAGCAACCGACAGTGAATCATACTGGCCGGGAAGCCTGACGCCACACTGCGAATAGGATGTCGTGTCCAGGACATCCCCAGTTACATATTCCACAAAATTTGCAGTTGCCGCACCTCCAGGAATACTATAATTTCCGCATTCAAGATCCGAAATCTCCAAAGAGACCTTGCGATGATGACCATGCAGACGAATCTGCGCCAGAGCAGAGATCTTCTCGCCCTTCCATGCAGGATACTCGAACGGAGTCCCGTACGTACCGGACCAGACAAAATCCGCAGGAGCATGGTTGCATGAAAGAACCATGCAGGCAAAAATACCTATAGACAATACTTGCTTCATACCGTATATGATTTAAACAAACGATTAAGGCATCATCCCACCTTGTATGGAGGGACGGAGCCGGCATCCACCATCTCCCGGAGAAGAGTGAGACAGTCCGGGTTTCCGCCCTCGGACAAGGAACCGAACCTTGTCACGATGTCTTCAAGGGTATAGTCTCCTCCCCGTTCGTCGATTATATATGATTTCAGGCTTTCCGCAACGGCTTCCTTGTTTTTCTTGAGGTGCTGCCTCCTCCTGCAGATGTCGCATGTGCCGCAGTCTTCGCTTTCCGTCTGCCCGAAATAGCGCAGGAGATACCTGCTGCGGCATTCGTCCTCCTCCGACACATAGCCTGTCATGGCGTCTGCCCTCTCCTTCCATGAAGATTTCAGCCGTTCAAGACGCTCCGGAGAGAGTTTCACGTTTTTAGGACGCAGCCTGTTTTCCTTCAGGTAAATTACCGTCGTGCGGTCGGACGGAATGTAGCGGATTACGTGCTCAACGGACATTCTGTAAAGAAGCTGGCGGAGATCCTCCACCCTTATTCCGCATTTCGATGCGACATAATCTTCCTCTATCAGCACGGGAAAAGAAAAAAGTCCGGTATAGCGGCGCATCATGACTTCGAGGATTTCGTACATCCGGCCGTCCGGAAGTTCGATGTCATACAGGTCAGTCCTGTCCGCCAATATCTGCACCCTGGTCGGTATGTCGGCATCCTCGACAAATGACCAGTGCCCTTCTCTTTCGATGTAGCGTATGGCGTAATATGCCGATGAGGAATTCAGTTTGAACTCACGGCAGAATTTCCTGAAATCGAACCGAAGTTCCCTTCCCATCCCGGTATCGAAGGGCACGTCGCAGAAATAATGTACCTTATGGTATATTTCCTCAATGTAGGTCAGAGACGGGAATGATACGGCTTCTATCTGCTTCATCCTGCGCAAGTCCACGCCGTTCCAAAGCAGCACGGCGTATGAACGCTTCCCGTCACGTCCTCCCCTGCCTGCCTCCTGAAAATAGGCTTCAGGACAGTCCGGCAAATCGAAATGGGCCACGAAACGTACGTCAGGCTTGTCTATGCCCATTCCGAAGGCATTGGTGCAGACCATTACCCTTATCTCTCCCGACTTCCACTTCTCCTGACGTTCCGTACGCACGGCAGACGAAAGCCCGGCATGATAGAATGAAGCGGACACCCCGCATCCGCAAAGGAACGAGGCAAGTTCTTCCGTCTTCTTCCTGTTGCGCACATACACGATGCCGGTGCCCGGTACACCCGTACAGATATTCTTCAATTGGCCCAACTTGTCCTCGCACTTGCGCACTATGTATGTCAGGTTGGGCCTCTCGAACCCCGTCTTTATGAGGTTCCTTTCCCTGAAACCGAGCTTGTCCATGATGTCGTCCGCAACGGACGGCGTAGCCGTGGCGGTAAGGGCTATTATCGGGGCATCCTTGATAGACCTTATTTCGGCTATCTTCAGATAGTCCGGACGGAAGTCGTAACCCCATTGGGATATGCAGTGCGCCTCGTCGACGACGATGAAACTCAAATCCATCGCTCCGAGATAATCCCGGAAAATTCTCGTGGACAGACGTTCAGGAGACACGTACAGGAACTTGAAATCACCGTAGGCGGCATTGTTCAGAGCCAGGTCTATCTCCCGTGAGGTCATCCCTATATGGACGGCGAGAGCCTTGATGCCCCTTGCAGCAAGATTCTGCACCTGATCCTTCATGAGGGCTATAAGCGGCGTCACGACCAGCGCCACCCCCGGCTTCATCATGGCAGGGACCTGAAAACAGACTGACTTCCCTCCTCCGGTAGGCAGTATGGCAAGCACATCGCGCCCTGCAAGGGCCTCATTGACGATGTCCTCCTGCATGGGCCTGAATGATTTGTAGCCCCAGTATTTTTCAAGCACCCCGACAGGTGCCATGTCTGATTGGCACATTTTGTGCAGTTATATTCGGTTCGGATTTGACGTACCTTTCCGGGCACGGCTGCAAAAGTAACAAAAGTAAAGATTATTTTCACATGAAAGTTTGGCCTGTCATAAAAATAGTTTATTTTTGCAAGTCGAAATTTGAGGAACGGAAAAAATAATTACCTTAAATACAATTAGGATTATGAGTAAAATTGATTTGACCAAGTACGGCATCACAGACGTGAAGGAAATCGTGCACAATCCTTCATACGACATGCTGTTTGCCGAAGAGACAAAAAGCAGTCTCGAAGGCTATGAAAAAGGCCAGGTAACAGAACTCGGAGCCGTCAACGTGATGACAGGCATCTACACGGGACGTTCCCCTAAAGACAAATTCTTTGTCTACAATGATGCCAGCAAGGATACCGTATGGTGGACTTCCGACGCATACAAGAATGACAACAAGACATGCTCCGAAGAGGCATGGGCAGACCTCAAGGCAAAGGCTGTAAAACAACTTTCAGGAAAGCGCCTTTTCGTGGTGGACACTTTCTGCGGAGCAAATCCTGCAACCCGCCTCAAAGTCCGCTTCATCATGGAAGTTGCATGGCAGGCACACTTCGTGACCAACATGTTCATCCGCCCTACTGCTGAGGAACTCGAAAACTACGGCGAGCCTGACTTCGTGTCATTCAACGCAGCAAAGGCAAAGGTTGAAAACTACAAGGAACTCGGCCTCAACTCCGAAACCGCTACCGTATTCAACCTCAAGACCAACGAGCAGGTTATCCTCAACACATGGTACGGCGGTGAGATGAAGAAGGGTATCTTCTCAATCATGAACTACCTCAACCCGCTCCGCGGCATCGCTTCAATGCACTGCTCCGCAAACACCGACAAGGAAGGCAAGAGCACTGCAATCTTCTTCGGACTTTCAGGAACAGGAAAGACCACCCTTTCAACCGATCCTAAGCGTCTTCTCATCGGCGACGACGAGCACGGCTGGGATGACGAGGGCGTATTCAACTACGAAGGCGGATGCTACGCAAAGGTCATCAACCTCGACAAGGAAAGCGAGCCGGATATCTACAACGCCATCAGAAGGGATGCACTTCTCGAGAACGTTACCGTTGACGCAAACGGCAAAATCGACTTCGCTGACAAGAGCGTTACAGAAAACACCCGTGTTTCATACCCTATCGACCACATCGAGAACATCGTCAAACCGGTTTCAAAGGGTCCTCACGCAAAACAGGTGATTTTCCTTTCTGCAGACGCATTCGGCGTGCTTCCTCCGGTTTCCATCCTTACTCCTGAGCAGACCCAGTACTACTTCCTTTCAGGATTTACTGCAAAGCTCGCAGGTACAGAGCGCGGTATCACTGAGCCGACTCCTACTTTCTCCGCTTGCTTCGGAGCAGCATTCCTTTCACTCCACCCGACAAAATACGGCGAGGAACTCGTGAAGAGAATGAACGCTGTAGGTGCAAAGGCATACCTCGTGAACACGGGCTGGAACGGAACCGGCAAGCGTATCTCCATCAAGGATACGAGAGGAATCATCGACGCAATCCTCGACGGTTCAATCGAGAAGGCTCCTACCAAGAAGATTCCTTACTTCGACTTCGAAGTGCCTACCGAGCTTCCTGGAGTTGACCCTGCAATCCTCGACCCTCGTGACACTTACGCTGACGCAAGCCAGTGGGACGAGAAGGCGAAAGACCTCGCAGGACGTTTCATCAAGAACTTCGACAAGTTCACCGGAAACGACCTCGGCAAGTCTCTCGTGGCTGCAGGTCCTAAGCTCTAATGCTGACTCATCAGTCATTATCATAATGGGAGAGCCGTCATGGCTCTCCTTTTTTATTTATCCTCATGACGGAAAAAGAAAAAGCCAAAGCAGGCCTCCTATACGACGCAAACTACGACCGGGACCTGCTGAAGGAGCGCATGGAATGCGCTGACCTCACATACGAACTTAATCTGTTGCGCCCGTCGCAGACGGAGGAACGCAAAGCATTGATTCGCAAAATGTTCGGAAAGACAAAGGAAGAATTCACGATAGTGTCACCTTTCTTCTGCGACTATGGCTACAACATAGAAATAGGAGAAAATTTTTTCATGAACATGAACTGCGTGATTCTGGACGGAGCAAAGGTCGTGTTTGGAGACAACGTGTTCATTGCCCCGAACTGCGGATTCTATACAGCAGGACATCCGTTGGATGTGGAGGACAGGATAAAAGGTCTGGAATACGCAAAACCTATAACAGTCGGAAACAACGTATGGATCGGGGCTAATGTGAGCGTGCTGCCGGGCGTGACGATTGGCGACAATGCCGTTATCGGAGCAGGCAGCGTCGTGACAAAAGATATCCCGGCAGGTGTGCTTGCCGTAGGCAATCCCTGCCGGGTAATCCGTAGCATTATATAACGCCAGCAAGTCAGAACAACAGGATGCCGCCTTTCTATCAACTTATGAAAGAATTGGACCTTACCAAAGGGAGCGTTCCGCGCGTGCTGCTGCAGTTCGCCCTTCCATATCTTCTCGCCAATGTGCTTTAGGCGCTTTACGGCGGAGCCGACCTTTTCGTGGTAGGCTGGTTTGACGATGCCGCAAGCGTGGCTGGCGTCGCCATCGGGAGTCAGGTAATGCAGACCATAACCGGCATAATCCTCGGCCTGACCACGGGCATAACGGTGCTGATAGGCATTGCCACGGGAGCGAAGAACGACCGGGAGGCCGCTGCCACAATCGGCTCCGCAATATGGCTGTTCGCCATCATAGGCGTCGCCGCCACTTTGTTCATGACGGGACTGCACGGAAAAATTGCGGAAATAATGCATACCCCTGCAGAAGCCATGACGGACACGAAACATTATATCCTCATCTGTTCCTCCGGCATACCTTTCATCATGGGCTACAATGTGGTATGCGGAATAATGAGGGGACTCGTCGATTAGCGGAGTCCGCTGTACTTCGTGGGCATAGCCTGCGTGATGAACATAGTGCTGGATTTCAAAGGACGTGCGTCTCGACAGGAGAATTTCGGGGAAAATCCTATCGCTCGGCGCTCCCATTGCGCTGCAGGATGCCCTTGTCAACGTGTCTTTCCTGATGATTACGGTAATCGTGAACCAAATGGGCGTCATAGCGTCAGCCTCATTGGGCGTGGTGGAAAAGATTATCGTGTTCGCAATGCTGCCTCCGACAGCAATTTCGTCCGCCGTCGCAGCCATGACTGCGCAGAACTATGGTGCGGGGCTGTATTCGAGGATGAAATCCTGCCTGTGGTCGGGCATAGGCATGGCTCTGGTGTTCGGACTGTCATTCTGCGTCTATTCGCAGTTTTTCCCGGAGAGCCTGACGGGCATTTTCTCCAAAGACCCGGCTGTCATTTACATGGCGGCAGACTACCTGAGGGGATATAGCATCGACTGCATCATCGTTTGCTTCGTGTTCTGCTTCAACGCATATTTCAGAGGGCAGGGAAATTCTGTTTTTCCGATGATACACAGTATGATAGCAACATTCCTGTTCAGGATTCCGCTGTCCTGGCTGTTCAGCAGGCTTGATTCCTCTTCGCTGCTGCTGATGGGTTATGCGCCGCCGCTTTCGACAATGGTGTCGCTGCTTATCTGCTTCTGGTATCTCCGCCGGAGCAACCGCAAATTCCGGAATGCCGAGCAATAGAGGTCCGCTCTTTCGTCGTCGTCCCGACCGAAGCGGAGGAACCTGCTCTTGCATTACTCTCGGCTTCTGCGTATATTTGGTCACTTCGTGCCCACATATAAGGATGCGCCTCGGCAATACAAGAGTATTCAGGCAATATGCGAACAAGTTCGCTCTTGCCTTCGCACTCTTGCATTACTCTCGGCTTTCTTTTATATTTGCGTTATTATGAAAGAACTGATACTGCCGAACAGCGGGACCGAATTGCTGAAAGTGCACCCGTCGGACATAATTTACATAGAAGCAGACGGAAACTATTGCCGCATGTTCCTGACAGGCGGCTTTGAACAGCAATTGTGGTTCAACAGACAGCGGTTCATCGCCATAATCAGCGAACAGATGAAATCTGAAAAGCCGATGTTCGTGGTTGTAGGACGCAGTTATATCATCAACATGTCGTTCATATACAGGATAAATCCAGTACAGGGAGAACTCATCCTCTTCGACTCAGCAAATCCCTCACAGACTACCCTGCACGCTTCGCAGGAAGCCCTGAACAACCTGAAACAGAAACTCATATCCATGAACAGAGCGGACATCTGAATCTCATAAATGCCGAATAAAATGAAAGACAACAAGATATACGACGATGAAATAATCATAATCGGAGGGTCGGAATGGGAACACGGCAAGGAAACCTCCTCTGCAGACAAAAAGTGGAAAATTGCTGCGATAGCAATGTGCGCATGCCTTGTCCTGACTGCAGGATTTTTCGTAGGCAAACATGCCTTTTACAGCAGGCAGTTCCCGAAATCCCGTCCCGACAAGGAAATCGTGGCCCAACTCTCCATGAAGATGCCGGGAAAGCCCGGCGTGCATTTCAGTACGGCTTCCGCTATGGGCGTTGCACTCAAAATATACAGGCTCAGCGGGCTCTGCGCCCATTTTGCTGATACTGTCCCCGACATTTCCAGCCAGGATGTCCATTTGGTGACAAGGAGTGCGGACTACCGGATAAAGAATGATGAAAGGGCAATCATAGGAGACTTCATACAGGACGGCAAAGTGCTTTCCAAAAGCAACTGGAGAGCCGGATTCATGGCAATCTCTGACGGAAATGCCCAAATCGGGGTCAGCCGCAGCAACAGCGTGCGGAAGCATGTACTGAAAAATGAAGGCTCATTTTTCCGACAGCTGGCGATAGTGAGCGCAGGCACGCGTTGTGACAAACAGTATATCCTGAAAGGGAAAGTGACGCGCTGCGCATACGCAAGGGATGAGGCGGGACAACTCCATTTCATCGAAACCGTCAATCCGGAAACCCTTTACGGCTTTGCCGATGCCCTCATTGAATACGGTTTCGTCGATGCCGTCTATGTCACAGGAGGCACGCAACCGGACCTTTTCTATCGTGACGCCGACGGCACACCGCACGGGACATACACCGACGACAAGCCCCACAAACTCGTCGTCTGGACCTCCCGCTGAACCAGCCGAATGCTGCCGGGACTAAATATCAATGTTTAAAGCCAATCTTTGCCCGCTGCTTTTCTGATGTGGAATGCACGGACAATTCGGCGATAGCCTGATATATACCGTCAATCTCCTTGCGCAAGTCCTCTGAAAGGTCATTGACCGCTTCCATATTTTCCTCGTCATTTCTTTCAAGAAGTGCAAGACGAGCCCGGATTTCAGAAAGTTCTGCAGATACCTGGCTTGTATTGACAATATAATTACGCATTGCCACAAATGCTCTTGATATTGCAATGCTCGTCTGTACGGCAACAGAACTGCGCAGAACACAGGACAACATTATCACTCCATGCTCCGTAAATGCATAAGGCAACGATGTTTTAGGCCTTTTCAGCCTTGATGTCATCACAAATTGTGATGACATGTTTTCCCATTCCCGCGTATCCAGCTGAAACATAAAATCTTCCGGGAATCTCTCTATATTACGCTTTACCGCCTGATTAAGCACACGAGTTTCCACTCTGTATAATTCCGCCAAATCAAAATCCAGCATTACCCTTGTCCCGCGTATCTCATATATCATACTTTGTATTTCAGCCAGCTCCATAACCATCAGTTTTACAGGTGCGCTTATCCACAAACATATACAAAAGTCGCTTCCAATCCAATAAAGAGGAAGCGACCCGGTGAAAGTTTTTCTTTTTCTGTATAAAATTTTTCTTTTTCTGATTACTGCGCAATAAGCAGTTTGGAATTGATGTTGTCGATGGTTATTGTGCCGAAGCGTTCGAGCACCGACTGCCCCAAAAGCAGAGGCGCCTGCTGGCTGTGCGAAACCGAAGCCTCAACATTGCGGAGGATCGCATCCCCGACCTTTATCTCACGAAGATTTATGACTGTACCCTCACGGATTTCCCCTGTCGCAGTACTGAAATAATCCTTTCCTCTGATATCCTCTTTCTTCAGATAGTCATTCTTCAGCATGAAAGAAGCCTCTACGGAAGAAATGCTCACCGTGCTTGCGCCTGTATCGAAAATGAATTTGAGAGGAAGTCCGTTGATGTCGCAAGGGACTTCATATACACCACTATAAAGTTTCTTCATCTGTATCTCCGAAACGGCAGCCTGCTTATCGTCTTCCTGCCCTTCAGGCAATATTTCAGACATTTCAGCAGCCATTTTTGCACGATATTCCTGAATGAGGGAAACGAATTCAGGCTCATTGCGCAGAATGTCCATGTCATCATCATGCTCAATGTGGGCAAATGAACGGTATCCTTTTTCAAACGCCGTCCTGAGTGCCTCTAAAGCTTCAGGCACACGCCCCATTCTTGCAAGGAGACAAGCCTTGTCGTAATACGCCCCGTTGTATTCCGGGTCATCCTCTATTATCTTTTCCATCCACTCAATAGCCTCGTCGTCCCGTCCGAGAAAATGCAGGGCATATTGTCTTGCGCTTCCGGATTCTGCCACAGTATCCTGACGCACAACTTCCTCAAAATCGGCATTTGCCTTGTCCATGTCCCCATGCTTGAGATACTGCTCCCCTCTCATCAGATAAGTGTACGGATGGGTCTTGTCTATGTCGATGCCAGCATTATAATCCGCCATAGCCTTCTCGTCATCCCCGCTCAATTCATAGCACCAGCCCCTTAAATAATATGAATAGACATAAGTCGGATAACGCTTTATCGCCTCCGAGGCATCCGCAATCGCCTCCTGATACATGCCTCCTTCCCTATAATATCCGGCACGTATCAGCAATGACATCGTATTGTCTCCGTCTCCGCTCAATTCAATGCAGCGGGTAATGTCTTCGACAGCCTTGTCGGCATATCCAGCTTCATTATAGCAGTAACTTCTGTAATAGCAGATAGTTGCAGAGGTGCCGTATTCCTTTTCTATGGCGTTATATTCGCGGATTGAGGCTGCATAATCATAGCCATACTCATAAATTGCGGCTTTTATCAATTTCCAATAGTAATTGTCGCTGGTCCCGGCAATCTTTTCATTCACTTTTGCCAGGGCATAGCTCAGATGTTTTTTCATAATAGGCTCAAACAATGATGACGACGGATCGTCGGAATGCTCCATATAAGAAATGGCATCGTCGATTGCCTTGTCTGTCTCGCCCAAAGCGTCGTAAGCCTGCATCCTGAAACGGTAAATCTCACTATATGAATCATCATACTTTTCGCACTTGTCGGCAATTTCGACAGCCTCCTCATATTTTTCTTCGGCAATCCTGTTGCGTACCTGCCCCACCATTGCCACCTGGTTGGTCTCGTCATACTTCAGCATCTCCTTGTAGTCCTTCTCTGCCGAAGCATAGTCTTCTGCATCAAAATAGAATTGCGCACGCTGCTCCAGAATGTCGCCGAGCACTGACTTGTCTTCCTTCATCGCCATTTTGTATGCCGTATTGAAATCAGCCAACGCCTTGTCATCCTCGTCCAATGCGACATAGAAAAGAGCACGCCACCAGTATTTGGAATACATGTGAACCTCGTCGGTCTTCTTGTCGGCGAACTTTATCGCCTTGTTGATGTCTGAAAGGGCATTCCCGAATTTTTCCTGACGGTAATACAGCTGCGCACGCAGCACGTATGCATCTGAAAATTCAGGCGTTTGAGAAATCTGTTCAGACACATATTTCATGGCCTCGACCTCATCGCCCTTGTCCAGGAACTCTATCGCTTTCTGAAAATTATAGTCGGATGTCTGTTTTTTCTGTGCCAGGGCCTGCCCTCCGACCGTCAATGCCAGCCCGATGATTAGAAATACAATACGTTTCATATTTTTTCTGCTTTGTATTTTCTGTAAACTTCGGCTATGTTGTTCAGAGAAGCACGTCTGAGGCCATCGTGCCCCTGCCCCATGTCGTCAACAAGCGAGAACAATTCAGACACACGCCCAAGCACGACCCTGTCAGCCGTATTATGCCTTGATTCCGCATATTTCAGATAGGCATCTATTCTCTCTTTTCCCGCAATTTCACCGAGCCATTCGGCAGGCAGGGATGAAATGATCGACCTTACGTCATCCTCCATATCCCTGATGAACCCGGCAAGCTGATAATACAGTTTTCCGCCTTCCTTCACTCCGGAATTTATCGTATTCACGATTGCGTCCTGCTTTTCCCTTACTTCCATAAGGTCATTCAGCACTCTGGTCGAATAAAAATACACCTGATAGTCGAACCTCGTCTTGTTCACATCCCCGGAATGTCCGAGCAGCCATGCGCACGCTTTTCTGTCCAGTACTTCAACTTCTGCCGCAAGTCGTTCACACAAGGACCGTTGCTCCTCAAAAGGCACATTTGACAGATTGCATTTCCTGCCGCAATAAACAAATTCCTTCACGGGCACACGGCCGTCCACTATTGACTGCAGCAAGGCATAATCCCTTTGCGCCATATCCAATTCCCTGACAGTCCTTGCCGCCTCCTCTGTAAAAGGATTTTCCGCATCCGGCTCAGGTTCAATATTGTTGATATCAAACCTGAAATTATGATTGAAAAACGGATATATTTCCGCAGGGACGTATTCGGCAGCAGATGCATATTTTTCATATTCTGCGACCGGTACATATTTCGGCGAAGCCGGTTTTTCTTCCAGTTGCTGTACAAGAGCATGCCAGGCAAGTTTAAGCCTCGCTTTGGACACCTTTTCTACCGCTTTCGGCGGAATCAGCGACCACGCAGGAGCGGCAGGAGCGTCCGCTACATTTCCGGGAATTTTTCCGGCATTCATTATCCTGTCCTCTATAGAAGGGTGGGATGCCCATACATCATCGACATGGATTCGTGAAAGTACACCATGATTTTCCAACGGAGTACTGCAAGGCACATCAAATGAAAGGTTTATGCCGTCCGCACCCTTCAGGACAGGGACAAAAGCCTCGTATGCCCCGAAATAATTTTCCGGCAATGTTTTGGTTTCGCTGAAAAATCTCGACAATGAGCGGTCAAATTGCTCCTGCCGTCTGGCTATTGTGTCTATCTTGCACAGGCCGGAAATGAATGCAGGGCTTCCTGTTATCCCGCAAGCGACCTTGTCAGCGTCATATTCCATCTGACGGGAAAGCCTCAGATTTGCCTTCTGGACAAACGAATACATCTTTCTTGTCAGTTTTCCCGTCGTGGTGACCAGAAAGCCGGTAATTGACCCGAATGCCGCCCAAAGGGAATTGTCTGAACGGCTCCATGCCTCCACCTGCTTTTCGTATGACTCGTCGGCAAAAATCAGATTGTACAGGACTGTGTTGGCGACAAAGACAGTAGAACCGATTCTCATGCTCTGCTGGGCAAAATGTCCGAATTCATGTGCAATCACGCCTTTGAGCTCTTCCTTGCTCATGCCGTTGCACAGGCCAAGACCTATTTCCAAATTTTTCCTTACAGGAAAGAAAATGCTCCAGAAACTCGTGTTGAAGAACACGCAGGCATTGGCATCCGCCGTCAGAAAGACGTGCTTAGGCTTTTTGGCTTTCACGGTTTTCGCTATGTCGTCGATGACGGCAAAGAGTTCAGGACAATTCTTCCTGAATACCTCCACCCTTCCCGGCTTCTCATTTTTCGTGAACTTGAACAGAGGCCTGACGAGATAATAGCCGAACATCACCGCCAATGCCCAGATTCCGGCAATCACCACAAGGACGTACCAGTTTCCGCCTGCTTCCGTCATAAGGCGCACCAGTGCCCATGTCGCCCATGCGGCAAGTGCAAAAATTCCCACGCCGACCGCCACCAGCGCAACATAATACAGCACGAAGAGCACAATCCGTGACATCACATGCCACGCCGCCTTCCGTATGTTCCATTCTGAGTCCTGCATAAAACAAATATTGTAAGTCTTTAGGTTTTACTTATAGTCCCTCGTCATCGTCTGACAGTAATATGGTAACACTTCTGCCTGTTCTCGAACTTCACATAGCATCGGCTCTCGGAACGCAGCTCATACAAGGCTTTTGACAATGCCTCACGCAATTCCTCGGGATTGTCGGCGCTGCGAAGTACGCCGCCCTTGAACCTGATATATGAAATATCGAAAGTAGTTCCGAAACAATGACAGGAGTTTTTTGTTGCATTGGCATTGATTTTCTGCAATTTGCTGACATCCTCCCCTGTCCTGAGAATGCTCGTGATTTCAAATTTTGCCTTTGTCCCGCTATACTCTCGGAATAATTCCGCAATATCCGTCAGGAGAGACTCCGCTTCCGGAACAAGATAAGGCAACGAGTGGGTAAGATGTCCCACATGATAATATTTATTTGAAGAAATTTTTGCAAGTATCTTTTCTTCCATAAGTCCGGGGCAGGCTCGACTGAATTCCTCTCTTGTCGCATACGGTGTGATACCATTGGATTTTGCAGCCCTTATCTGCAGCCCTTGAAGATCATTGAAAGCCTTTTCATACTCATTGATCGTACCTGGAGCCGCCATTACATATCCGTAATCTGCCGTGAATTTCAGAGTAACAATGGAAAGGGCTGCCGGGATGACATTCAATCCGATTACACACAAAGCGACAGCCGCTTTCTTACTCTTTGTCTTGTAAAGGATAAAAAGGATCGTAGCCACATAAATCCCCACCGCAACATACGACAAGACCTCAATCCGTCCCGGCACAGCAAGCGATATGCACGCATCTTTCAGTACAAATACCGAAAAACCGACAACCAGTATCGATATGATTACGAGAATTTGTCTCATCTTTTATTCTTTATTTGAATCAGTAGTTGAAAATAAGGTATAAAAATGCGATGGCTACCTTTCCCATCGTATGAATTAGCAGTCCGCAAGTAGAGCGGCACTTTGAAGCTCTTTGAATATTTGTTTTTTCGTTCAGCCAACTGAATAGCGCTTCAATGGGTTCCCTGACAGATGAAACGGCTTGAGAATAAATGTCATCAGCGGCCTTACTTCTCTGCTTCTCTTCTTCAGGAGCCCCTTTGATTGACTTGACGGGAGCGTAGAACTCATTGGCCTTATCGCGTCTTTCCTGCTCCCAGTAGTCATTGCTTCGGTATATCTTGTCAGCGAAGATCTTCTTGTTGAAAAGATCCGGCATGCATTCGCTCTGGAAGACCTTCAGGTCATTCTCGGAGGCAGGAGAGAGCGCTATCTGGCACGGATGAGGAAGATGCCCTTTCCTGCGATATCCTACCATGTGAAGCTTTAGTCCATGATAGTACAGGTTCTTGGTGGAACAGTATCCTTTGTCAGCGATATCTCTGGCGACCTTGCCTGTACGGTTTCTTCCGCAGCATGTGATTATCGGCATCGAGTCAACAATCACGGTATCATCCTGACAGTCAGAAGGCCTGAACATCCTTAATAACTGCGAGGACAGTTCCCTAACAGCACCGGCCATCCTGTTGAGACGGTAATTGAATGTCTGATAGGACACCAGGTTCGGGAACCAGTCGCGCAAGTACTCTTTAGCGAAGTTGTGAATATCCTTGATGAGGGTGTACTTCTGCTCATGACCGACAAAGAAATAAATCGTGAGGATTTCCTCGTCGGAGAACAACGGTTTCGAATTATTGCTGTATCTTTG
>CALVDU010000089.1 GCA_944326375.1 uncultured Bacteroidales bacterium
CGGAACCGCTTTTGAGGCGCATTGCGCCGAATTCTCCGGCATATACGGAGGCCGTAAGATTGCTGAAATTCCTGGATTACATAATTGCGCTTTCTCCGGACGAGATTGCAGCCGTGCCTCCGACTTCCATAATGAGGGAATTTATCGGCGGGCAACGACTTTAGCGACATTTTATAAACATGGAACAGGGTCATCATGGAAAACGGGCAGCTTGTGCAGCAGTCAGCAGGAACGGCGTTCGACATGTGGCAGAAACTGGCGTTTACCTTAGTGCTGATATCGTCTTTCGTCATTCTCTATCAGAGCAAGGGATTCAGCAAGTTTGTCGGGAACCTGAAGTTTTACGGCAAAATGAGCCTCACTAACTATATTTCCCAGTCAATCATCGGGGCTTTGCTCTATTTCCCTTTCGGTCTGAACCTTGCGCCCCATTGCGGTTATACGGTAAGCCTGATGATAGGCATTGCGGTATTCCTGTTGCAGTTGATGTTCTGCAAATGGTGGCTGGGCAGACACAAGCAGGGACCTCTGGAGTACATTTGGCACAAGTGGACTTGGCTCGGCTCCGACAAATGACCTGACGCAGGTTGCCCGTTTTCACAGCCTGGAGAGGCTGCTACTATATGTCAGGATGTCAAAATGGGCGAGATGCAAGGCACGGAGGGCGAGGAAGACGCAGCATACTGGAGTATGTGAGTACTTCCGAGTCCCGAACGTAACGCCGCAGAATGCCTACTCTGCAACGCAGAGGAAGTGATGGCGAAGGTCGGACCACTTATAATAAGGAAACGAAACCGCCTCCACACCATTGACCGCCACTTCCTTTTCATTAAGAAGTACTTTCACGAGAATGTCGTCGGAAGAAGCATTCCTGAAAAATATCAGCTGGACATTGGCGGCCATAGGAGTTATGATGAAATCGCACCATGACTCATAAAGGTCTTTGCCGTCAGCATCACGGATATCGCAGCCCTCTATGCCCATGAGGGCGACAAGCGGCACGAGATTCTGGTCATGGCCATAACGGAGAGTGGCAGACAAATCCCCTGTTGAAATCGCCCTGTCAGCCTCGGAAACGATATGGCGGAGCGCAGGCTTGGCATCGGAAAGGGCCCTTTCCCCGAACTCTTCAGAAGGTCCGCTCTGCAGATACATCATGGTATTCTTTACCTCCCATACGGCAAAAGCCTCATCTGCAGTAAGATATTTGAACAGGTCAATCCCGAGATAGTCCACGTCCATGCAGCCGCTCGCCAGCATCCAGATGTCATGGAGCATTTCCCACCTGTTTTTCTCCGGAATGAAATCATAGTCAGTGAACAGCATTCCGAGCAGCCTGTCGGGATTGCAGTTCTGCCTGTACATGCTGCTTTTCCGTCCGGACAATTCCTTGGTCAGGCTGAAGCATTCCTCACGGCCGAAAATGGTATCCATATTCCTTTCGGACGAGGTGCGCTCTATCTGAATTTCAGGATTCAGTTCCTTAAGGCGCTCATTCGACGCAGCCATGCTCAGCACGCAGCGCACTACAGTGGAAGATATTGACTCGATGCGGCACACGCGTCCGTGTTCCGTAGAAAAGACTTCCGGGAATGACATGTACATCCTTTCCGCAATATGCCTGTGCTCCTGCACCCCGCGGGGGCTCAATTCCCCGTTCCGGTCCCTGGCGTCATCGGCAAGAGCCTTTACGAGGGTATACACTTCTTCCCCGACGGGGGTCAGTTTTTCCTCATCATGCCCCTGCTGAAGCCGTCCGAGAGGCCTTTCATAAGTGCGATGAGAAGAATGCCAACGTGAGCCGTGGCGGCCAAGATGGCTGATGTAAAACGGCTTGTAGCCTTCAGGCGCAGGGGTCTGGGCATATGCCACATCAGGATACACCGTATATATTCCCGACATGCTGCGGATATCCTTCAGCACGTTTTCTTTGGAAATCTGTGCCGAGGATGTCATTGCAAATGACAGGAGTGCCGCCAAGGCCGCTCCTGTCAATATGAAAAATCTATATGCTTTCATCGTTCAAACTAATTGGTGCAAATATAGCATCAATTTCCGACATAAGCACCCATTGCGCTGCCCGTCCTGTCGTTTCCTTTCTGGTCAACACGAAGGACATCGGTATCAACCTCCGGATTCATGCCCGTTGTAATGCCCACAAGTGCAGAAGCGGCCATACCTCCGGTAAGAGCAGGATTGTCGCTGCCTGTAAGGGCACGCACACCGTCGTTAAGGGCGGACAACATGGTCTCAAATTCGAATGTCGAACCGCTCACGACAGTCCCGTTTGCGCCATAAACCACAGAACCGTTGACGCTGTACGCAAGGGTTGCAGGCAGATTGGAAGTACCGTTGTTACCGGAAGTCACGACAAGGTCCGGATAGCCGAGAGCATCGGTATTCCCTGCCACAATGGTGTTATAGACATTCAGTGTAGTATTGTCCGTGGCTTCGACTCCGCCGCCGGTAAACGTTGAGGTGTTGTTCGTGACCGTGCAACTTATCATCGTCAATTGCGAAGGCAATGCTGCTGTACCATAAAGGGACACAGCTGCACCGTTGCCCCCGTAATTGCCGTCGAAGGTGCAGTTTGCCAAAACCGCTTTGGATTGCTCCCTTCCATAATAACCGCCACCTCGACGAGAGTTCTTAGAACCGTCTGTACGATTATTAATGAATGCGGTATTGTAAACGTATGCATTAACCTCGCGTGCTCCTTTATTCCAATACACTGCTGTCCGGAGAAATTTTACCATAAAGTAGG
>CALVDU010000090.1 GCA_944326375.1 uncultured Bacteroidales bacterium
AAACAAGAACACGATCAAGATCATCGGTGACCATACCTCGAAATACTGCCAGGGATATTTCGACTATGACTCCAAGAAGTCCGGCGGATATACCTGCTCGCACCTCAGGTTCGGCGACTCCCCTATCAAGGCTCCTTACCTCGTGTCGACTCCTGACTTCGTGGCATGCCACGTGCCTTCATACCTCCACAAGTATGACGTGCTCAAGGGCATCAAGCAGAACGGAACACTCCTTCTCAACAGCCTTTGGGATGAGGAAGAGACCCTCAAGAGGATTCCTGACCACGTGAAGGCGGTAATAGGCAAGAAGAACATTTCCCTCTACATCATCAACGCCACAAAGATTGCCGCAGAAATCGGACTCGGCGGAAGGACCAACACCATCCTCCAGTCGGCATTCTTCAAGATCACCGGCATCATTCCTTACGAGGACGCCGTGACATACATGAAGAAGGCAATCGACAAGAGTTACGGGAAGAAAGGAGAGAATGTCGTGAAGATGAACTACGCTGCCGTTGACCGCGGTGGAGAATACACCAAGGTCGAAATTCCGGCAGACTGGAAGGACATCACGGCAAAATTCGAGAACCCTAACAAGGACAGGCTCGCTCCTGAATTCGTGAAGGAAGTTGCCGACATCGTGAACGCACAGTGCGGAGACACACTCCCGGTAAGCGCATTCAAGAACGACGCTGACGGTACAATTCCTGCCGGAACAGCCGCTTACGAGAAGAGGGGCGTTGCAGTGAAGGTTCCTGAATGGAATCCTGACAACTGTATCCAGTGCAATACCTGCGCATTCGTCTGCCCTCACGCAGCAATCCGTCCGTTCCTCATGACAGCCGAAGAGGCTGCAGCAGCACCGGAAGGCATCAAGAAGGCTCAGGGCAAGGCAGTGTTCAAGGAATACACCTTCACCATGCAGGTCACTCCTGCAGACTGCACCGGCTGCGGCAACTGCGCCGATGTCTGCCCTGCAAAAGAAAAGGCTCTCGTCATGGTTTCTGCCGAATCACAGGAGAAAGAGCAGGCGAACTTCGACTGGCTGCACTCCCACATCGGCTACAAGGACACCGTACAGAACAAATTCCAGAATGTGAAGAACGCACAGTTCTCGCAGCCTCTGTTCGAATTCTCCGGTGCCTGCGCAGGCTGCGGCGAAACTCCGTACATCAAGACCATCACTCAACTCTTCGGAGACCACATGATGATTTCCAACGCCACCGGCTGTTCTTCAATCTACGGAGCATCCTTCCCGGCTTCCCCTTACTGCACAAACGCACAGGGGCACGGTCCGGCCTGGGCAAACTCCCTCTTCGAGGACAACGCCGAATACGGCCTCGGAATGAAACTCGGTTCCGACAGGGCAAGGATGACTGTCGCAAAACTCATGGAACAGGGCCTCTCCTGCTCATGCTGCAGCGACGAAATGAAAGCCCTCTTCACGAAGTGGCTTGAAAACAAGAACGACGCAAAGACCACAAGGGAAGTTGCCGATGCCCTCATTCCTCTCATGGAAGAGTGCAACTGCGACACATGCAAGGCCCTTCTCGAATACAGGCACTTCATCCCTGCCCGCTCACAGTGGATATTCGGAGGTGACGGCTGGGCATACGACATCGGATACGGCGGACTCGACCATGTCCTCGCATCAGGAGAGAATGTCAATGTGCTCGTACTCGACACCGAGGTTTATTCCAACACCGGCGGTCAGTCCTCGAAGTCGACTCCGGCAGGTGCAATCGCAAAATTCGCCGCATCCGGAAAGAGAATCCGCAAGAAAGACCTCGGCATGATGGCCATCAGTTATGGCTATGTATATGTGGCGCAGGTTGCAATGGGTGCAAATCCGGCTCAGTTCTTCAATGCAATCAAGGAGGCTGAGGCATACGACGGACCTTCACTCATCATCGCCTACTCCCCATGTATCAACCACGGTCTGAAAGCCGGAATGGGCCTGAGCCAGAAAGAGGAGAAACTCGCAGTGGAATGCGGCTACTGGCATCTGTTCAGGTACAATCCTGCACTTGAAGCAGACGGAAAGAATCCGTTCAGCCTCGACAGCAAGGAACCTGACTGGAGCAAGTTCCAGGACTTCCTGAAAGGCGAAGTGCGTTTTGCATCGCTTTACAAGATGTTCCCGAACGAGGCCGGAGAACTTCTCGGCAAGACCGAAGAGTTTGCAAAGATAAGACTCAACACTTACAAGCGTCTCGCCGGCAAGGAATAGCCTGACGGCATGCATGTAATTTCGAAAATTGAGGGTGGCGCAAAAGTTCACTTTTGGGTTCACCCTCTTTTTTTTGACAGTACCGCCACAACTTTGATACTACACCACAACACAGAACAATCATGAAATCAATCTCAAGACTGATATTTACTGTTACGGCAGGATGTTTTTTGGCGCAGGCGCTTCCAGCCCAGCCGAACACTGACTTCAGGCCGGACAGCACAATTTTCCTCTATGCAGCCGCTGACACTCCCATAGGCCCGGACCCTGTCGTCGGCAAGACAATCAGCAGCATGAACCTCAGGATGAAAGAGTCCAACGGGCTTTCCGGAGAGGAAGCCATAAGCGCTCACGGCGGAATAACCAACATTTCCGACAAGGCAAGGGTGGACATCTACATTCCGGACAATCCTTCCGGACAGATGGTCATAGTCTGCCCTGGAGGCGGTTACGGCTTTGTCTCCTCCTACAATGAAGGCGTCTATATCGCCGAATGGATGAACAGCCTCGGCATTGCAGCCGCCGTGGTAAAATACAGGATGCCGGCCGGGCACTCTTCAGTACCGCTCGAGGATGTCCAGAACGTGTTCAGATATTGCCGCAGCAATGCCGGGAAATGGGGAATCCGACAAATAGGAGTAATGGGATTTTCTGCGGGAGGACATCTCGCTGCCTCGGCTGCCACCCTGTATGCAGACAAGGACACCAGACCGGACTTTGCAGTACTCGTCTATCCTGTCATAGCAATGGACAGCACGCCGTCGCATGAAGGCTCAAGGATCAATCTCATAGGACCTGATGCAGACAATTCCGTGAGAGCAGGATGGTCACTGTACACGAGGGTCACTCCGGACACCCCGCAGACATTCATCGCCCATTGCAGCGACGACAGGACCGTCCCTGTCATCAACAGCATCCTGTTTTACAATGCACTGGTTGACAATGGGGTAAGTGCGGAAATCCATGTCTGGCCTGCCGGAGGGCACGGCTGGGGAGGCTCATCGGAAAAATATGTGGAAAAGGACAAGTTCGGATATGCAAGGAGCGAATACGAGACATCCCTCGCACGCTGGCTGAAATCCATAGGCGGATGATGCCGATGACAAGTTCATAAAATCCGACCTTTTCGACATTTTTTATCCTGCAAACGTTATGGGAATATTGACGGCAGCAATTAATTTTGCTGCTGTTTTTATTTGTGACCATAGTTTGTAACCATAGAACGATGAAACAATTTTACAACAGCACGGCCGCAGAGGTCTCGCGCGAACTCGGGACGGACTTGTCCAAGGGACTCAAGAAGGATGAAATAGAGTCCCGCATCGGGAAATACGGCAAGAACATGCTCGTACAGAAGAAAAACAGGTCATTCTTCTCGATGTTCATTGCCCAGTTCAAGAGTTTCATGATAATTCTGCTCATAATCGCCGCAATCATTTCGGGAATCATGGGCGAATGGCTCGATACCTATATAATAATGGGGATACTGCTCCTCAACGCATTCATAGGCGCATACCAGGAATTCAAGGCGCAGAAATCCCTCGAATCCCTCAAGAAGATGTCCGCTCCGATGGCAAAGGTAATCAGGGACGGAGAGGAGATGGTGATCAATGTCGAGGATGTGGTGCCGGGCGACGTGGTTGAACTCGAAGTGGGAGACATCGTGCCTGCCGACATAAGAATCACCGAATCAGTCAACATGAGCATACAGGAATCGTCCATGACCGGTGAATCGGTACCTGTAGAAAAGAGCACGGAAGTCCTCCCTGACGAGGAAATTCCTCTCGGAGACCGCAAAAACATGGCTTATTCCAGCGGAATCGTGACTTTCGGGCACGGGAAAGGAATTGCCGTAGGCACAGGAATGAATACGGAAATCGGCAAGATAGCCAAGATGCTCGGAGGGGAAAGCGACACGCAGACACCGATGCAGATACGCCTCGAAAAACTGGGCAAGGTAATCGGAATCGCATCTGTCGCCATCTGTGCGATAATATTCGTGATAGGCATCCTGAATGATCACAATGTCATCAGCATGCTTATGGTCGCCGTCTCTCTTGCCGTGGCGGCAATACCGGAGGGTCTTCCGGCCATATCAACAATCATCCTTTCAATGGGCGTAAAGCGAATGGTAAAGCACAATGCAATCATCCGCAAACTCCCTTCCGTCGAGACGCTCGGCTGCACGACTGTAATCTGTTCCGACAAGACCGGAACCCTGACCAAGAACCAGATGACGGTAGTCGAAGAATATGCGGCGAGCGGCAGCCTTGACAGACTCGTTACCATATCGGTGCTCTGCTGCGACGCAAAGGAAGTCAAGAGCCATGACGGAGGCACGACCAAGGTCGGAGACCCTACGGAAATCGCTCTCATAGACCTCGGGGAGAAAAACGGGGTAAACAAGGCGGCTCTCGATGTTGCTTGTCCTCGTGAAGGGGAAGTTGCATTCGACTCCACAAGAAAGAGAATGTCCACAATCAACAGGATGCAGGACGGCACGCTCCAGGTCAACGTGAAAGGAGGCCTTGACGAGGTGCTTTCAGTCTGCACGAAGATAGAAACCGCAGACGGCATAAGGGAAATAACGGACAAGGACATCGAGGACCTCCAGGCAAGAAACCGCAGAATGGCCGAGTCTGCCCTCAGGGTACTGGCAATGGCATACCGTCCTACGGACACAGCGTCAGGAGAGATGGAGGATGTCGAGAAAGACCTCATCTTCGTGGGGATGACGGGGATGATAGATCCGGAACGCGAAGAAGTGGTCGGAGCCATAGAAGAATGCCGCACGGCAGGCATAAAGACGGTCATGATTACCGGAGACCACAAGGCAACAGCCCTCGCAATAGCGAAGAAGATAGGGATTTACCGTGAAGGCGACCTCGCCGTGACCGGAACGGAACTGGACCGCCTCGACGAGACATATTTCAACGAAAATGTTGACAAATACTCAGTATATGCCAGAATTGCCCCTGAACAGAAAGTCAAGATCGTGACCGCATGGCAGAAGAAAGGCGAAATCGTGGCGATGACCGGGGACGGCGTGAACGATGCCCCTGCCCTAAAGCAGGCCGACATAGGTGTCTCAATGGGCATCACGGGTACGGAAGTGGCAAAGGATGCGTCCGACATGATTCTTTCCGACGACAATTTCGTGACAATAGTCTCTGCCGTGTCAGAGGGAAGAAGAATATACGACAACATTCTGAAAACCATACTCTTCCTGCTGTCGACCAACCTGGGAGAGGTCCTGCTCCTGTTCGTGGCTTCGATCCTGAATCTCGGACTGCCTCTGCTGCCGATACATATACTGTGGATAAATCTGGTAAGCGAGACATTCCCTGCCCTTGCGCTCAGCCTCGACCCTGCCGACAGGAACATCATGCACAGAAAACCGCGCGGCAATGCAAAGCAGTTCATGGACAAGGGAATGGTATGGAGAATATGCTATCAGGGAGTGATGATGGGGGCGATTACCCTCGTCGCCTTCCTCCTCGGAAAGAAAATGGGCATGGAAATGTACGGCGGGAATGCGGAAATGGCGGAAACTCTTGGACAGACCATGGCCTTCGCTTCTCTGATTGCGGCAAAACTCGTCCATGCCGGCAACCTTCATTCCAATACGGAATCCAGATTCAAGTTCAACCCGTTCAAGAACAAGGCACTTATAGTAGCAATCCTGGCTTCGCTCGCATTCTCGCTGGCGGTTCTGCTCATTCCTGCATTTTCTTCTGCGTTCAAGTTTGCCCAGATGGGAACTGACCAGTGGCTGATCATCGTAGGACTTGCACTGGTGCCGATGATTGTGGTGGAACTCCTCAAGATATTCAAACTGAACGGACGGCAATAGCCGACCCGAGCGAACGTAGCGAGCCGCTCACCCGTCGTCCCGACCGCAGCGGAGAACATTGCTCTCGCTCGGCATGACTGGAGAACAGCGCTCCATGCCACGTCAAGCATGACGGAAGAAAGCTACATCATTTGATTTCAAGAAGTTCATCCCACGAAGTGGAATAACGGCTTGACCGGTGTTCGCACCTTATGCCGTCGGCATAATGGGCATCCTTCTGGGATGCCAGCCGCAGAAGCGGCGGAGCGGACACCGGATTAAGTTTGTCCATTATACGAGACAACGCGTCATTCTTCTGCCTCAGCCCTGCATCATACCCGAAAAGGGGCAACTGGACCTCATCGGCAGACACTATGTCCCCTACGATAACGCCAGCCTTCTTGTATTTGTAACCTTCCCGGAAAATCATCCTGAATGCTTCAAGAGCGGCTGCCGTTATCTCCTGTGCGCTGCTTGCGGCGGCAGGCAACGCTATTGTGGCGGAGGGGAAATACTGGTCGAGATCATCCCTGAACCGGTTGGTATACAAGAACGTCGTTACATGAACGGCGGCTGTCCCCTCCTTCCGCAATTGACTGGCACATTGTGCGGCAAAGCCTGCCACTTTCTGAGAGATTTCTTCCTTGTCTTCCAGCATGTCTGCGAATGAACGGGAACAGCAGATGGACTTTCTGGCAGCTTCAGTCTCGGCTTCCACACAGGCTTTTCCCTGAAGTTCCATCCATGTCCTCAACCCGTGGAGCATGAACTTCTCCCTTATCCAGTCCGAGGGTCTTTTCACATAGTCCAGGGCAGTCTCCACGCCGAGGGAACGGAGTTTCGGGGCAAGCCTGCGTCCTATTCCCCATACTTCCGAAACCGGAGTCAGGCTGAGAGCCTTCGTGCGTTTGGCTTCATCGTCGATTACGCACACACCATTGTAGCCCTTGTATTTCTTGGCAAAATGACTGGCTACCTTTGCAAGTGTCCTTGTGGGGGCTATGCCTATGCTGACAGGGATTCCTGTCCATTTTCTGATTTTTTTCACGAGGCCGCGGCAGATGTCGGGTATCTTGTCTTCCGGCACGCCGTCCAAGATAAGGAACGCTTCGTCTATGGAATATTGTTCGATTTTCGGAACAGCATCTGCAAGGATTGACATCACACGCCTCGACATGTCGGCATAGAGCACATAATTGGAAGAGCATGCCGTCAGTTTTCCGGAGTCCGCAAGCCCGCTTATCTGATAGAAGGGTGTACCCATGCGGATGCCGAGGGCCTTGCTTTCATTGCTTCTTGCCACGACGCATCCGTCATTGTTGGACAATACGACAACGGGGCGTCCCTCCAGCTGAGGACGGAACACCCTTTCGCACGAAACGAAAAAATTGTTGCAGTCCACCAATGCGTACATTAACATCAGTTCGACGAATTTATTATACTCTGAACGAAGGTGATTCGCCGAACTTATGTTAAGTATTTCTGCGAAATCCCTTTGTCTTAATCCCCAGTCGCTAAACGACAGCCCCTTACTAAGGGGCATCACCCTCTTTCTGCTCGCTTTCGAATGTCCACCGGACATTCTCATAAACCGCTCACGACCCTCTCCGGGAGGTCCGTCGCAGACTTTCGTCTGCTCCTCAGCGGTGTTCGATGTCCTCGAACTACCGTCATATTACTGCCGTCTGCGGATTTTCTTTATCACGTAAGTCACCACTCCCCACACGGAAAACGAAGACAGGTCAGTCACTTTCAGAGGAGTGCAATCCGGATTTGCCGACACGAGCCACATGGCGTTTTCTTCCCTGTGCCCTGTCTCCGGGTCGGAAAACGAGATGTATTTCATCATAAATTCGCCGTCGATGAAGCAGACGACCATATCGCCGTCTGCAGCATCGAGCGACTTGTCTATCACGAGAACATCCCCTTCGGAAACTCCTGCATCCCGCATCGAGTCTCCTGCCACTCTGCCGTAGAACGTGGCTGCCGGATGGTCCGTCAGTTCCTTGTTAAGGTCAATGCAAGGGCTTAAATGTTCGCCAAACATTCAGATACGTTCTTTTCGATTCTTGCAAGAATCGCCGAAGCGTCAGCTGCGTCAGCCTTGACAAAACTTTCGACTGTGATGTGCTCATAAAGTTCGATGTACCTGTCCGTTATGCCATTCACAATTTCCGGGGTCATTTCAGGGACTTTCTGTCCTGCCTGCCCCTGAAATCCGTTTGCCATGAGCCACTCGCGCACGAATTCTTTGGAAAGCTGTTTCTGTTTCTCGCCCTTTGCAAGCCTTTCCTCGTAGCCATCAGCATAGAAATAACGGGAAGAATCCGGAGTGTGTATTTCGTCCATGAGGACTATCTGCCCGTCCTTCTTTCCGAATTCGTATTTCGTGTCCACGAGAATAAGTCCCATCTTTGCGGCGATTTCAGTACCGCGCTCAAAAATTGCGAGGGTGTATTTCTCCAATTGTTCATAGTCTTCCCTGCCCACAAGTCCGGAAGAAATGATTTCTTCCCTGGAAATATCCTCGTCATGTCCTTCGGAAGCCTTTGAGGTAGGGGTGATTATAGGGTGCGGGAATTTCTGGTTCTCGACCATTCCGTCAGGCATCGGCACGCCGCAAATCGTTCTCTTTCCTGCCTTGTATTCCCTCCATGCATGTCCTGAAAGATATCCTCTCACCACCATTTCGACCTTGAACGGTTCGCATTTGTGCCCCACTGTCACCATAGGGTCCGGGACGGCAATCTTCCAGGTAGGAAGGATGTCGGAAACGGCATCAAGGAATTTTGCCGCTATCTGATTGAGTACCTGTCCCTTGTAAGGGATTCCCTCCGGGAGTACCACGTCGAATGCAGAAATTCTGTCGGTAACGACCATCACGAGATATTTCCCGTCTATGTCATATACATCGCGGACTTTTCCTGTGTACTTGCTCACCTGTCCGGCAAAGGTGAAATCGGTTTTGGTTATGGCGTTCATCACATCTGTTTTTTTAATGTCTGCAAAGTTAGAAATTCTCCGCTTCAAAACAATTTTCTCAAATTCATCGAAAGAAAATCTTCTGCACTGATTCCGCCGTCGCCCACGATAAAAGCCGATTGCGGATGGAACAATTTGCGGAACTTATCCAATCCTTCTGTCCGTTTCTCCGCATTGCTTTTTACTTCGATAGCTACCACCGAACCTTTCTTGCGCAGGACGAAATCCACTTCATCGTCTCGCTCACGCCAATAGTACACTTCAAAGCGATGCACGAAGGCCTGACTTACCAGATAGGCACCGATGCCCGATTCAAAGATGCGCCCCCAGGATTTTCGGTCCAATATCGCCTGCTCAAAGGTCAACGGGCTATACACAATCTTCAATGCGTTGTTGTACACCTGCAGCTTGGGGATGCTGGAGCGTCTCCTTGCCATATCCACGCAGAACTTCTGGAGACCGCAAAGCAATCCGCTTTCATCCAAGAGATTGACATATCCTGCCAAAGTCACCGTATTTCCGGCATCCTGAAGCGAACCCAACATCTTGTTCAACGAAAGCAATTCGCCCGAATAGGCCGCACCCAATTCGAAGGTCTGGCGAAGCAGGGCAGGCTTGCCAATCGGCGTATCCAACAGAATATCCTTATTGATGGTCGCCTCGATGATGGCCGACTGAATGTATTGACTGAAGCGGTCTTCATCGCCAATCAAGGTAGCCGCACCGGGATAGCCTCCATAAAACAAGTATTGGTCAAGAGAGAAACCAAAGCACTCCTTCATTTCTTGATAGCTCCAATGGCTCATACGTATCTCCTCAAACCGTCCAGCCAAGGATTCGGACAAGCCTTTCTCCAACAATACACGGCTGCTTCCCAAAAGCAACACCTTTATGTTGCGGTCATGAAACGTATCATCGTCCCATTCCTTTTTCACTGCCTCGCTCCAGTTGGCAATCTTCTGTATCTCGTCAATCACAAGGATGACACTTTCCCATCCCCGGCTTTCCTTCAAGCTGCGCACAGCCGTCCAACAATCGGAAATCCAGGCACTGTTCGTGGCGGGAACATTGTCGGCGGAAAAGAACTGATACGGCATGTCCAAATCCTGAATCGCCTGCCTGACCACAGTGGACTTGCCCGTCTGGCGGGGTCCCATTACAACTTGGATGAACTTCCGCTGTTCTTTCATCCTATCTGTAATTACCTGGTATTCCGTTCGTTTATACATACCGTTACATTTTACTCAATGAAATGAGTATTTTTACTCAATGCAAAGATAAAAATATTCGGGCAATAATGTCCGTATTTACTGATCGGATGCTTTGGAATAGTACAGAGCCGCATTTTCATGATCTCCCATAACTTCATACGTAGCGGCGATGTCATTATACGAAGACATAGTGTCGGGATGGTCGGGACCTAAAGTCTTTTCCCGGATTTCCGCTAACTTGTGATAGTATTCCAGAGCCTTGACATAATCGCCTTGCTCGAAATATGCTCTGCCGATGTTGTTGTATGTTCCTCCTGCATCCGGATGACCTGGCCCGGCGGCTCTCTCCATGATATGCAGAGCGTTGAAATAATATTCCAGTGCCCTCTCGTAATCTGCCATGACGTCACTGCAGACATTTCCCATGTCATTATATGATGCGGCAATATCAACTATCTGTTTATAAGTGCAATCAATATCAGGATCGTCCGGGGCAAGCACACTTTCCCGGATATCCAAAGCCTTGAAAAGATACTCCAAAGCCTTATCAAAATCTCCTTGGTAGGAATATATCATACCTATGTTATTGTATGCTCCTGCTAGATCCGGATGGTTAGGACCAAGCATTTTTTCTCGAATATCCAAAGCCTTGAAACTGTACTCCAAAGCTTTTCCATAATCTCCTTGTTCATAGTAGGCAGTGCCGATGTTATTATAAGAAATGGCAGTGTCAGGATGTTCAGTCCCGAAAAAATTTTCCCGGATATCCAAAGCCTTGAAAAGATACTCCAAAGCTTTTCCATACTCTCCTTGATGAGAATAGATCATACCTATATTGTTATGGAATGTAGCAATGTCAGAATGGTCAGGACATGGTATTTTTTCACAGATACCCACAGCTTTGAGAAGATATTCCAAAGCGCTCTCATAATCTCCTTGTGCAAAATAGACTCTGCCGATATTATTATAGGAAACGGCAGTGTCAATATGGTTCAGCCCGAATCGTTTTTCATTAAAAGACAACGTTTTCCTATGAAAGAGAAGCGCATCAGGCAAATCAATGACTATGTTGGTAAAAAAATTTCCTAAGATACTGTAATAATAACCAGTATTATTGTCGTCATCTGCGTTACGCTCCAAATATGCAGCCGGAGTATATTTCTTCCCGTCAGTCTGTAGCAGCAGCCGCCAGTAGCCGCCCAACTGATATTCATCCTTCTTGTTCAGGAAATCGAAGACTTCGAGACGCAGAAGCAAGACATACAGCTTGTCAGTGTCTGACAAAGCACAGTATTGGAAGGCCAGTTCGTCCCATGCCCTGCCATCGTCCTGACCGGCAAACCTGGCTATGATTTCATGTCTGGAATCCCGTTCCTCTGAGGCATAACGGGTAAGGCAGGCTTCGATCATATAGCGGTGCGAGAAAGTAAGCAGACCGGATTTTACGGTAAAGTAATTCCGGAACACGCCGAGGAATACCGACCAGTCGTATGCGTTCAGTCCGGTAACCTCCATAATTTCGGTCTCTGATAAGCCGTATTGCGAAAAAACGACCAAGGAAAGGATGTGGCGGACAACCTGCGAACCCAAATCATCCTCTATGCGTTGCAATACCCGTTGGAAAAAATCCTCAATGCTTTGCGCAGCAAGATAGTAGCTTATGCGCTCATCCAGACGTTCATGGCTGCCGAATCCTATCAGTTCGTCCAGCAGGGAACGCAGTACCAACGTGTTTTCACTCTGGGGATCCCGGACAATACGTTCCACCCTTTCCTGTGACAGTGCTTTGCCGAACTCTTTCAGATAGGCCGTCACAAGCCGATGTCGCCTTTCCGGGGCAAGCGGGGCAAGCGTATATACTGGATAATGCCGCATTCTGAATACCTCCATCGTGCGGTCGCCGGGCAATGTACTGAAAATGTATTTCACATTGTCGGACGGATCCGGCAGCCACAGCAGTTGCTTGGCATTTTCCGCTTCGGACAATTGGTTTATCCCATCCAGCACGATCAGCAGAGGTTCACGCCCGGCTACTTCCATAAACAGATCATTCAGTTCATCTTCCAATTTCTTGGAAACAGCCGTGTTTTCATCTGGCTGCGGAAGAGCATACAAGTCGCGAATCTCATTGCAAAGGCGCAGCAGGATAGCATGATAGTCTCCATCCATTCCGCCATTGCCTACAAAATGATATATGATTCTCCTGTCAATCTGATTCTGCCTCGCATCTATCCAATTGGCAATCAATGCACTCTTTCCCATGCCGCTTTCTCCGGTCACTACAAGGGTCTGCCCGTCGCCGTGCAGGAAGTCATCCAATGCCTGCCAGGCCTCGGGCTGAGGAATATAGGCAATCTTCCGGCTGCGCATAAAGGATTGCTGGTTGAACCTTTCCTTTTCCAATGGGGTCAGAGGCTTGGCCGGGAAATGTTTGTCGAGCACTGTCAGGAACTGTCTTTCCACCATAGCCGCCAGATCTTCCGCCGAGGCATAAGTCCAGACAGGATAGCGTCCGTTTTCCCGAATGGTCTTCTTCAGCTTGGACAGTTTTTCCGGATTGTCTGATGTGCTCTCGTTAGCTTCTTTCAGGTAAAAGAAGGCATCGATGGTCTCTGGATAGCGGAGAACGCCGTATTGGATTTCAATCTCGGTCACGCTCAATCCATCCGCCATATCCTGGGCCAGCCAGTCGTATTGACTGAGGAGTTCCTTGTTTTTCCGTGACTCTTCCATAGTCAGGCAACTGCCATAACGATTGCCTATCAGGCCTATAAAAAACGGACGGGAATGGCTGATTTCATTCAGGCACGTCTCGATGACCTTTCCCTGCCGGGCTGCTTCTTCGGTAACGCCCCAGCGCAGGTCGAGAGGCACGATAGTAACGTCTCGGCGTGCGGCTATCCTTGCCAGACGCGGAAAAACTTTCGTCACAAGAAGATTGCGCTCCTCCTGCATGTCGGAGAAAGTAGAGGAAATGAAAATCCGAATTACCCGGTCCTCTATGTTGAGAAACGGGGATGTTGGAGTACTCATAGTTTCAGTCGTCCGTGTGCTGCATTACGAAACCGACAAAATCCGCAGGAGTTTCGAAAAGATCCTCATCCTCAAGACTGATTTCCACTTCGAATTCTTCTTCGACTGCCATGAAAAGTTCCATAAGATCCAGGTCGTCGCATATTTCACACAGAGGCGTGTCCAATTCCACGGGTTGTTCAAGATGTTCTTCGATCAATTCAAGCATCTGTTGCTCGAGTTCCTGCCGGCTGTAATTTCCATTGTCCATGATGATATCTGTTTTAACATGAGAAGGAGAGCTGCTCGGTTTCTTTACCTTCTATACCCATTTTTTTCCGTCGTAAGTGACAACAGTCTGCTCATCAATCATTTCGTCGATTTCCTGCTGGATAATAGGAACCTTGATTTCTGCACCCTTGACGTAGATACATTGTTCGGACTGCTTGTCGGTAGACATCTTTATTCTGAAAAATATTTCCGGACGGTCCTGACTCTTGAATTCATATATTTTTATAAGAAGAATGTCGGCTCCTATCCATGCTTTGCTCTTGACAAGTTGCAAGGTAAGATTTTCTTTAGCCACATCGGAATGCGATTGGTAAATGCTTTCGAGTTGACGACGGGCTCCCGGATATTCAAAGAACAGATATGTGTAGTGAACGCCTCTCTCGAGATTTTCCGCAACCAATGGATAGATTGCTCCTCCGCGCACATCATCTGTGGTATTTGCCGCGACTAACAACACAGACTTCAGATCGGGAGAAATCTTTCTCTCGTAAGTATGCAGCTCCCGAGGAGAAAACAAGATTGAGCGTCCCCAGCCAAGACCTTCAAGAAGTTCCCTCAATTTCTTCAACTGATATTCCTCGTTCTTCGCCGAACATCCCCTTTTCTCCAACCATTTCAGTATGAGTTTGAAATTGTCGGCAGGTGTTCCGGTATTCCAGGCAATTATCTGATTATGACCGTTAATCAACTGGGAATGAAGTTCCCTGAAGAATGTGGTCTGCTCTTCGCCTTTTAATTTGTTACCTGTATAGAAAAAATTGAAGTCCGACCTGTTCGCCATATTCCGGGATACCAGATCATAGAAAGCGTCCACTTCTGCCCTGATCTGTGATTCCTGATCGCCGATATCATTACCAAGGTGGCCTGTCGAATTGCGGGGTGCAGAGTCATTTACAATAGCAATGAAACATTGGCAACGGTCAACTATTTCCCAAGTACGATTCCACTGCACGTCTTTATGTTCGGTCATGCATGAATAACCGTGCAGATACACCACATAGCCTTCTTTCTCGCAATAATCACAAAGTTCCTTTGCTATTGCGTATGTGCCTTGGGGATTGTTTGTTCCATGATATGCAATGAATAGATCGTATTGCTTGGTCCGCGTTTCCATCAATGTATTATGTTTTTGGTTGGTTTGGTTTCAAATTACAGTTTCCCGCTCTGCGGGTCATTGTCAATCGAACGGATATAATGTGCCAATGTGCCGGCATAAACGGTGTTGCTTGGAATATCGTCTTTTACGACCGAGCCTGCACCTATAACGGCACCGTCTCCGATGGTCACTCCAGGCAGAATCACGACATTCGTTCCCAACCAGACATCGTTTCCGATTTCTATTTTGTTGATTTGCAAGTTTCTCCTGTTCTTTGCTTCAAGCGGATGTGTGACCGCTGACACAACCGTCCCGGGACCGATGAAGACATTGTCCCCCAATTTGATCAGCCCGCTGTCGAGAAATACTACATTGAAATTGATGTAGCAGCCGTTTCCTATTGAAATATTTGTTCCGAAATTACACCGGAAGCCCTCTTTAATGACGTTGCCTTTGCCGTAGCTTTCAAATAGTTCATGGAACAGTTCATCCCTCTTTTTATCGCCGAAAGGGAGTGAATTGATCTGCAGCATCGTTTCAGAACATTTCTTTTGCAATGAGTATAGGTAATCATCAAAAACGTACGGTTCTCCCGCTTTCATTTTATAATATTGCTCAGAGGGCGCTTGAGTCTCCATAATCCAGGATAGGTGTTTGATTACTCTTGATTTTTATTCCAAAATTTTGTCCAAGGTACGAAATTCCATTAAAATCACAAAAAAAATCTGGACCCGCAGAACTTTCGTCGGGAATTGTATGTCGTGACAGCGCATGAGCAGGTAAATGCGAGGTCATTTCCACTTCCGATGAAGACGCATCGGCAGCCGGTATTTGAGACTTCCTGCATTCATATAATACAACGGCGCACCCACGTTTCCATCTTTCACCGGTTTCCGCAGCCACGTATGCGGATCAACGGAAAAGAGCACGGGCGGCCTGAAGCCGTCCTCGACAAAACCGAGCCGTCTGTAGACAGCCCCGTCGGACCACTCCAGATCCGCATAGCTCATCACGTCGTCCGGCAAAATGTCCAATATGAACCTGTTCAGCACTTTGCCCATGCCTCCTGCCACCCTCACGCCTGAAGCACAGGCATATCTCACCCATTCGAACGAACGTATCTCACGTCCTGACTTCACCCATCTGCGGGCATTGGAGAAAGTTGCGGCAGCCACCAGATTACCGGACTTTTTCTCGAAAAGTCCGTAACAATGACGGCACGCCGCCGCTCCGTAATTGTGGTTTTCCGACATGAAAACATTTGCAAGAGGCTTTTCAATCCGACGGACCTCGCAGTTTCTTGCAAACACGCTGCGGAACACACCGAGATGCGACAGGAGGCGGCAGCGGAAATGAGGACCAAGGCTTCTCCACCTGTCCTCGGCAATTGTCATGACTTCCGAATCTGGTCCAAAATCTCTTTTGAGGCAGGAACAGGCCTCCTGTCTTGCCGCAAGTGACTTTTCGGCTTCATGGATGGAAATTTCCGAAATCTTTGCCGGAAGGATGAACAAGGAACGCTTCTTTCCGGACAACATGAAATCCGCCCTTATGAAATCGAGAGTTCCTCCCTTCACTACAGAGACATCGGCATTCTCTTCCACAAAACGGTATATTTCCGAGAAAAGGTCCACGCTACCGCTTCATTCTGGATATGAACTCATCCCCAAGGGCGCTCTTTACCCTTATGTGCTCCTCAATTGCCTGCACAAACGGATTGGCCTCGAAGGCTCCGCCTCGTACTTCTTCGAAATCGAGATTCTGCTGTGACTTGTCCCCGTCAGCCCCGAATCCCGTCATGGCCGACAGAGAGAACTCCTTTCTGGCATCCTCATAGACCATCCTGTCCAACGATACAACGGAATCCTTCCATTTCAGAGCAAGTTCCACCACCTGTTCTACGGTAATGTTTTCCGGATCTATCCCGTAATATTCCCGGAACTGGCCATACACCCATGTCCATTCGTATGTATAATAATTTTCATGCATCCGGAAAAACCTTGCATTCATTTCCCGGACATCTGTCAATGCTCCGGACTCTATGTCGTCGAGCAATGCGTCGACTTCGCTTTTCGGGGCTATCAGTCCTGAAATGTCAACCCAGCGGCCTTCGCCTGTCGGCGTGTCGGGCTTCATCCTCTCCCTTATGGCTGCAATGTCTCCCCGGGGAATGTTTTCCAGTCTTTTTATAAGGGAGTTGCCCATGAACTTGTCTATGGCTATTCGGTAATAATTCAGCCCCTTCTTCAGGGACGAGTTCTTGATTTTCGCACTCTGGTAGGAATAGGTGTCCGAAGTCTCTCCCGAAACCTTGACGAGGTCCTCAAGAATCCGTATTCCGGCCATCATCTTCTGTATCGTATACGGGCTGAGGAGGTTATAGTTGATGCAGTCGAGACGGTCGGGATCCGTCCTGCCGTCGCGCTTCGGCCATTTGCGGGCATCCCTTATCGTTCCTACGCTGCGCAGGTTCACGCCGGGGAATATATAGGAAGTATTCTGTTTTTCAATAAGATATGAAAACGGAAGATCAGACGTGTCCTGATGTGCGACATGCCTCCCCATGACAAGAGAGAAGGCCCCCACCTTGGCAGGCCACAGAAGATATGAATCGGAAGCCGTCTTTGCACCCCTTTCCATTATGCCCTGATGTATGGGGCCCAATTTATACATGTGGTTGCTCTGGTTCGATCCGGAGCCGGCATTCATGAAAGAAAACATGCCGGCTATCAGAAGTGTGGACTTGTGGTGCGTCACGGTAAAGGGGCCGGCAAAAATAGCGCAGGCTTCTCCGTTCTCCCCATGGCAGTTGCTGAAAAACAGGGAGTCCGAAGCCGAATACGTATGCCCTATATGGCAGGACTGCCCTATGAAACAGCGGGAAATTGTTGAACGGTCCTCAACTGATGAGCTGCTGCAGATGATGAAATCATCCCCTATCACGCCTACGCCCACATGGACGGGAGCGTGCGCATTGCTGTTGATGCTGCCGTTCTTGAGCCTTGACGTGCCCTCGATTTTGCAGCAGTCGCCTATTTTCACGTTCTTGATGTACCCGGCATCGGCTATGGTAACGCCAGAACCGATGCGACCTACAGGAGAAGATACGGAATCCGCATACCTGGACACGATGGAACGCATCTTCTCGGCGAGTTCCGGCCTGTGCCTGTAAAGGGCCATTATATATGCCTGATGCGCTGAAAGCCCGTCATATATCATCACTTCCCTGCCTCCGGTCTCATTCAGCACCGACACTTCGACCCCGTTGCCGAAACTGCTTACCCCGTCGGTAAGGATTATGTCGACATTCTCGATGAACGTGCCATTCCCGATCTCATAGTTCGCAATATAATTCTTGACGTTCTCTATGCAGCAATCGTCCCCTACTGTCACGTTGTGGAGAGTTGCATGATACAGCCCCGAATGCTTCCTCATGCCGCCCGGAAGTTCGAACTCCTTTCGGAAAGCCCCGATCCTTATGTCCCCCGAAAACCTTGTGTACATAATGTGTTCGGGCGAAAAGCCTTCCCCCACCTCTATCCTGCTCCAGTCCGTCGCCGTGCACATCCGGGACTTGAGAGCTTCCGTCTCTTCCAGTGTAAGTTTCCTGTAATTGTTGTTCATTTGTCAGTCGTCTTATTGTGTAAAATCCTGTCTATTGCTGAAACAGCGTCGTCATAGGGATATCCTCGTCCTGCGGCAAACCTTATCAGGCGCAGCCTGAGGTCCGGCGTGTCCTTGAGCGAAGCACGTTTTACGGCAATCACCTTTTCCATCCGTTGCCGGCTCCTTTCTTCATCAAGGCTGCACAGAGCCTCCCTGACAGTATCTTCACCGATCCCCTTAATCATCAGAGAATGGCGGATCTTGATGGCGCCCCAGCCTGCTATTGATGACTTGTCACGTGCAAAAGCGGCCGCATACCGTCTGTCATCCAGATAACCGTCCCTGCGCAGAGATTCGAGAATTTCTCCGGCCGTTTCAGCATCTTGGTTTGCGCCCCGGTCTTCCTGCATGTTTCCCTTTTCCCGTTCCCGGCGCAACGCCGTCATTACCTTGTCCCTTATGTCGGAAGAACAATACTCCCTCATCGAACACAACCTCCGCATCCTGTCGAGCAGTCTTTCGTATGTACTTGCCATATAATCAGAAGAAATATCCTATATTGATGTAGAATCCGACCTTTTTCGTGAGATTGGACCAATGGACATTAAGGGACACAGGGCCGAAAAACGCGTCAAACGAGTATTCTGCGCCAGCCCCGAAATACCCCAATCCGTCGATGTAGGACGAAAAATCGTCACAGTCCCTGGCATAGTTTACAATGGCATTGAGATAGTGGTTCTTCGCAACCCTGAAACGGAAGTCGCTCCTGAACATCGTGACGACATTCCTCATCGTGCTCACATTGTTCACTCCGATGAACGGCATCTGCTGGTCGAAATAACGTCCGGCGGAAGTTCCGCCCATCACGTTCACGTACGGCAGAGGGACATCATTCCCGAAAAGGAAACGGAAATTGAAAGAAGGTATGACCGAAAAAAACCTACCGCACGGAATCACGAATCTCCCGTCCATCTGTACCGAATGGAAATTGTTGAACCTGCGCGGGAATCCGGCAAACGTCCATGAATAAGAAAGCCCCATCGTATGTCCCCGCGAAGGGAAATAGCCGTCATCGAACGTGTCGCTGCGAGCGTCTGCAAAAAGGGAAACATAGTCGTTGCTCAACTGGGCAAGGTCATAGTCCCCCATTATCAGTTCCGACGAAAGCAGGGACCTGACGTTGAAATAGTCATTGCGGATACCTGCCTTCAAGTCAAACATTGACCATTTCATATTGGACAGATACACCTCCTGCCTCACGCCGAGATAACTCAGGTTGAACCTGTTGGACGAAAAGTCAAGCAGGTTCAAGTCCGTCCATCTTATTGAAGCCGTGGCATTCAGGGTCGGAATCTTCGGAGCGTCGTACGTATAGTGGAACTTGAAATAAGGATTGATGCTTATGCGTCCCGTGAAATCGTATTTTGACCCCTGAATCCGGTGGGCATTCAGCCCCACATTGAGCAGGACGGACACTATCTCTTCCGTATCAAGCCTGAGGCCCACCCCGAACTGATGCACGGGACCGGGCTTGCAATTGATGATCAGATTGAAAGGTTCTTCCTTTCCCTGCATCTCATAGGTCACATAGTCATAGCACTGGGTACCGTATATTTCGGCCACCATATGTTCGACATCGGCCTTGCATACCTTCTGTCCAGGCCTGACCTTTATCTTCCTCATCAGAATCTCCTTTTCCTTGTCGGAAACGCCTCTGATGTCGATTCCGGTAATGCTCACGGAATCCATGTTTATGTCTATTGCCCTGCGGTTATGCAGCACGAGAGAATCCTCCCCGACTTCAGCCTTTATGGCCATCAGTTTCGCTTCATTCTTGTATGCCGCCACATAGCCCTTATGAAGGATGTCATCGATGCTTTTCGCATCGAAACTCATCATGTTGTATTCTTCGAGTTCGGGGTGGATGTTTATGTCGGAAACAGTCTTGTTGTACTCATACACCGCCGTACCGAGCATGTCGATCCCCTGGCTTATGATGTCGCCTATGTTGTTGATCTCATTGTACTGTTTCCTCGCCGTAGACACCTCCACGCCTATCACATAGTCCGCCCCCATCTCCCTTGCCAGAACGGTAGGATAATTGTCCCTCATGCCGCCGTCCACAAGCACCATCCCGTCCACCTTGACCGGAGCGAAGACTCCGGGAATGGACATCGTCGACCTCAGCGCCGTGGAAAGGGAACCGGTATGCCAGTATTTGGCCGTGCCGGAAACCAGTTCCGTCGCCACGCAGGCAAAAGGAATTGGCAGATCGTTGAAATCCAATGAATCCTGATACCCTACAGAAAGTCCGCCGATCAGATTGTATATGTTCTGTCCGAAATAATACCCGGACGGAAGGCTGCCCACAAGATTGTCTTTCAGCATGTTGGAAGATTTGGCATTGTCTGCCCCAAGACGTATCTGCTCCTCCTCGTGCCTCTTGGTGTCGACATACTTCATCTCGTCCTCCAGCATTTCCTTATAGTAGCCTGTATCATAATAGAACGGTATCGATATCAGATACTTTTCCTTGTATTTCGTCTCGGAATAGGATATGTACTCCCTCGGCACGGCATCGCTCATCAGAAGCCCCCAATCCAGACTCCTGATTATGGAATCCATCTGATGTGCAGAATATCCGAGAGCATAGAAGCCCCCCACGAGACCGCCCATGCTCGTGCCGAGAATCATGTCTATCGGCATGTCTATGGATTCAAGATATTTCAGCGCACCGATATGGGCCGCCCCTTTCGCACCGCCGCCGCTCAGGACAACGGCGACCGTGGGCCTTCTTTTCTTTATTTCCGCCATCCTCGCCTTGATCCTTGCCACAGACAGGGAATCGGCTTCAGTCACGAGGGCGGAATGGGGGCCGAAAGCACCGGCTGCGTCTGCCTCGGACGACAATGTCTCCGTGTCCGAAAGGACATTGGCCGAATGCGCGCCAACGCCCAAAAACACGAAGATGAGCAGTATAAGAATCTTCTTTGCCATGGTCTTCATCCATTATTTGTCAAGTCGTCCATTTTCATGCCGTACCTCTCCCGCCTACGGTTCCGGGGACGACCCATGCCTGCCGGCAAGCATTCCGCATGCAGCAAGGATGTCCTCTCCGCGTGATGCACGGACCGTCGTTATGATTCCCGAACGCTCCAGCCTCTCCTGAAACAGTTTCATCACAGGTTCCGGAGACGTACCGTACGGAAAATCCGGAATCTTGTGGAACCTTATGAGATTCACCCGGCATTCCAGGCCCGAAAGCATCCTCGCCAGCGCATCTGCATGACGCTTCGTGTCATTGAAGCCGGCAAACATCGTGTATTCAAAACTTACTCTGCGCTGTCCGGAGAAATCATATTTTCTTATAAGGTCCACAATGTCGGAAATCTGCCATGCCGCCTGTACGGGCATTATGGAAAGCCTTTCGTCAGGGAAAGGGTTGTGCAGGCTCACTGCAAGATGGCAGCGGCTTTCGTCGAGGAAGCGGCGCAGTACAGGAAGCACGCCGATGGTGGAAAGAGTGATCCGCTTCGGACTCCATCCGAAACCCCAGTCGGCAGTCAGGACTTCTATTGCCCTCATCACGTTGTCGTAATTGTCCAAAGGCTCACCCATTCCCATGAACACGGCATTCGTAAGTCTGTCCGATTCGTCAACCGAGAGGAACTGGGACATTATGTCCGCTGCGGAAAGGTGTCCGTGGAAACCCTGCCGTCCTGTCATGCAGAAACGGCAGCCCATTCGGCATCCTGCCTGGGAGGACACGCAGAGCGTCGCCCTGTCCCCGTCCGGAATCATCACGGCCTCCACTGCGCTTTCTTCGCACTTTTCCCCGGACATGGACCCTCCGACATTCAGCCCGCCCTTGTGAGGGCAAGTCACGGGAAAGAGGTATTTCTTTGTACCGTCGGAGGAAACCTGCATTCCGGAATACGGCTGCACGCCGACCTCGTACCTTTCGGAGAGGCGCTCCCTGCCAGCCTTCGATATGTCGGTCATCTCGTCTATCGACCTTGCCTTGCGCACATACATCCAGCGGGCCATCTGCTTTGCCGCATACCGCGGCAATCCCGTCTCTGCAGCGACCTCGCCCAATTCTTCGGGCGTCATTCCGAGCAATTTTAATTTCATGGGGTCCCCTGTAAAATTGTTTCCCTGCAAATTTAATAATTATTCAATTATTCCGCCGAATATATTATATTTGCATAATTGTGCACCGGGCGGCGGTGCATTTAATCTCTTATAAAATTTGTAATTATGGCCAAAGAAGTTGAAAAGGAAGCAGTTGATGTGAATGCGGCGAAGATGAAGGCTCTTCAGGCGACAATCGACAAGATTGAAAAGGATTACGGCAAAGGCACCATAATGAAATTGGGCGACCAGCCCAAATGGGAAGTGTCGGTGATTCCGAGCGGTTCCATAGCCCTCGACCATGCTCTTGGGATAGGCGGCTACCCGCGCGGGAGGGTCATCGAGATATACGGACCGGAATCAAGCGGAAAGACCACCCTTGCAATCCATGCGATAGCACAGGCTCAGAAACAGGGCGGGATTGCGGCAATCATAGATGCGGAGCACGCCTTTGACAGAAGTTACGCGAAGAATCTCGGGGTGAACCTCGAAACCCTCCTCATTTCCCAGCCGGACAACGGGGAACAGGCACTCGAAATAGCGGACAACCTCATCGGGTCCGGGGCAATCGACATCATCGTCATC
>CALVDU010000091.1 GCA_944326375.1 uncultured Bacteroidales bacterium
CCATTGAATATGCAGCAGGCTGATCCTCAGACCTTGTATAGCCCAAGTTCAGACGGCGGAGGTCAGGAGTCCTGCCCATCCCCTCACACCAGAGCTCTATACGCCTCTGAAGGAGAATTTCGTCAAGAATGGTTGCAGGAACTGCATGAGTATCAATCGATACAACATCGGAATCCGTAAGTCCGCTTATGTCGCGGGTTGCGCTATATCTCTCTGCATAAAGTTCATTCAGTATATCCCTTGCTCCGTCATAATCATGGTCAACACGCACGAGGCATTCAGCCAAAGTCAGGAGAAGTTCCTCTGCACGGAGATTGATGATGTCCGCAACGCCGGTAGAGACATTCTGATATTTGAACTTTGTCTGCCACCAGATATATCCGACTTCCACATTTTCTGAATTCACTATGCTCTCCCTTTCTGCCCAATCCTTGCGCAGGTCGGTGTCGCTCATTCCGGTCTCATAGAGCCAGTAATCGAAGCATTGAGGTGCACCTTCTCCATACGTACCATCCTTTGCCATGTGCGAAATGAAACTTCCGTAAATCGCAGCCTGGTCAGCAGTTATCTCGAATGCCCAAAGCACGTCACCTACAGCACGGTTGTTGAAGCCGCCGAGTTCTGCTACCGTGGCAACCCTGTCGAGTCCCGGTTTCTTCAGAGCCTCTTCTGCGCAGGTCTTTGCCTGAGAATAGTTCTGCTGGCCGAGGGCGGCACGTGACCAAAGTCCGTATGCAGTATAAAGGTCGATGTGCGAAGCATGGGACTGGGAGCCTGTACCTGCCTTGAAGAAATCGACAGATTTCTGGAAATCTTCGTTTATCCGGGTGAACAACTGCTCTATCGTGCCCCTGCCTACGCCGTCTGTGTTCTTGTCAGTACCTTTGGTATAGACAGGAACGCCAGGAGCCGCTTTGTTCACTTCATAATTGCCCTGGCAGAAGCATTCATAGAGGCAATAGTATGAGAATGCCCTGATTGCGTAAGCCTGACCGAGGACATCATTTCCTGCGGCATCAGCCGTAAGGGTAGCCTCGTTGTCAATCACATAGTTGGCAAGGGAAATGAAGGTGTAGAACATGTTCCATGTACCATACTGGCGACCCGCAGTATGAGTCCAGTCGGACGAGATATTGAAGGCATAGTCAAAGAAGAACCAGCCGTTTCCCTGCGAGTACTGGAAGTGGTCCTCGCCCATGAGGGAATGGGTTATCGTGAATCCTGCAAGTCCCGGATGCTCGTCATCCCAGCCTTCACTCCATCCGTTGGTGTACATGAGACGATAAATACCGTCAATTGCGCTCTGGGCAGCAGCCGAATTCTCGAAAATCTGCTCGCTTGACAATGAGCCCGACGGAGCCGTGTCCAAAGCTTCTTTGGAGCAGGATGCAGCGGCGATAACGCCTGAAGCCAATGCTATATATAACAGAAACTTTCTCATATTCATCAGAATTTAAGGTCGATGTTGAATGATACTGTTCTCGTAGGGGCGTATGTATAGTTGGTGCCGCCCGTGAACGAGTATTGAGGGTCCATACCCTTGAGGCTCGTGAAGATGCATACGTTGTCTGCAGAAACAGAGAAGCGTGCGCCCTTGAAGCCTATGAATGAAGTCCATTTGCGAGGCAGGGTATAGCCGAGCGTGATGTTCTTGATTGAGAAATAGGATGCGTCGAAGAGTTTGTCGTCAGTGACGATAGGAGTTTCTCCTATTGTATATTTCGGAACATCAGTGATGTCTCCCGGCTGCTTCCAGGCCCTGAGCATGTCCACATGCTTGGTCTCTGCCACGTAGTAGCAACTCATCATCTCATAGTAAACGCCGTCGTAGATTTTTCCTCCTATGGAATAGTTGGTCGAAATCGACAGGTCGAGGTTCTTCCAGCGGAGAGCCGTGGAAACTGATCCGTAGAGGTCAGGAATCCTGCTGCCTGCGACTACCCTGTTGTTCTGAGCGACGGTCGTGCTCTTGGTGATGTAGTCGTTGCCGTTCTCGTCGGTAGCCCAATACATCTTTTCTCCGGTCATAGGGTCAACGCCTGCAGAACGTGCCACATAGAAGGAGTAGAGCTCCTCGCCTTCACGGATAATCTGCGAACCTGAAGCCATGATGTCCGCTCCTGAATCAGTCAGCTTGAGCACCTTGTTGTTCACGGTAGAGCCCATCCATGTGATGTCCCATGAGAAATCCTTGGTGTTGAAGATGTGTCCCGTAAGGGAGAACTCGATACCGCTGTTGCGCATTGAGCCGGCATTGCGGTAATAACTGTCAAATCCGGATGAAATCGGAAGCGGGTAAGCCAGCAGCATGTCAACAGTCGTACGGTTGTAATACTCGAAATTCAGGTCGAGATAGTTGAGGATGCGTGCCTCAAGTCCCACATTGAAATTGCGGTTGGATTCCCATGTGAGGTCTTCGTTTGCGACAGAACCTATGATAGCACCTGGAAGGGTCGCATTAGGATAGGATGTGTCGTAAAGTGCCTGATATGGATAATATGTGCTGCCGACATTGTTGTTTCCCTGTACGCCGTATGATGCCTTGAGGGCAAGGCTTGAAATCCACGGAACATTCGTCATGAACTGCTCGCGGGAAATCACCCATGATGCGCCGACTGACCAGAAGTTACCCCACCTTGACTGAGGTGCGAAACGGGATGAACCGTCCGTTCTCCAGCTTCCGCTGACAAAATATTTGTCATTGTAGCTGTAGCCGAGCCTTGTGAAGTAGGATTCGATGTTGTCCTTGTCAGTATAACTTCCTGTTCCTACAATAACTGCCGCTGCGTCGAGCTCATAGATGCCCGGGCCAGGAAGTCCTGTCTTGTGTCCAGAAAGGCTGGAAGTGGTGTAGGCATAGTACTCGTGTCCGAGAAGGACATCGATGTTGTGCTTGTCGAATGTCCTGTTCCAGGTAAGGAGCTGGTTGAAGGTATAGCCGAGGGAAGTGATGTTTTCCTTCTGGATACGTCCGTCAACAGACTCTGCATTACCGAATTCAGGGTTATAGTAAACCAACTCGTTGGAATTGTAGTAGTCCGCTCCGAAGTTCACCTGGAATTTCAGGCCCTGTGACCAGTGGTTTTCAACACCCATGAAATCGATGTGGGTACGTGCCGACACGGTGTATGAAGTGGTGTTGTACTTGTCATCGTACAATGTGGCGATAGAGTTGAAGTTTGTCTGCTGTCCTGAAGGACGGTTGTCGCCATAGTCGAACATCTTTTCGCCGTTTGCGTCGAGAAGAGAGTCTCCAGTCTCCGGGTCACGCTGATATACCGGGAAAATCGGAGCCATCAGCTGTGCGGAATAGAAGACGTTGGAAGTCGCTCCGGAGGAAGTGTTGGAGCTGTTGGTGTTGTTGCGTGCGAAGTTTGCGCTCAAACCAGCTGCAAACCACGGCTTTGCCTGTGTGTCAACGTTGAGCCTTCCGGTATATCTCTCAAAATTGGTGGTACGGATGACACCGTCCTCGTTGAGATAGCCGAGTGAGAACATGTACTGGGTCTTGTCGTTTCCGCCCGACACGCTCACGCCGTACTCCTGCCTGAGGGCTGCATTGTTGGTAATCTGGTCGAGCCAGTCCTCTTCCCAAAGGAGAGTTGCGTCCTCACGGACCTTGCCGTCGGCAGTGAAAAGATCCTGTACGGAATAGTTGAACGGGTTGTACTGCTCGTTTTCTCCGAGTATTGCCGTAGAGCCGTATGCCATCTGATATGCGGCATTGGCTGCTCCGTATTGATTTGCAAATGCGGAATACATGATTTCCATGTAGTCCTTTGCCCCTACGGTCTCGTAGCGAGGAATTGCGCGGGATGACACGCCGACCTTGATGTTGAGGTCTACCGTGATTCCGTCCTTGCTTCCCCTCCTGGTATTGATGATGACAACGCCGTTTGCCGCACGTGAACCGTAAAGCACGGATGCAGATGCGTCCTTCAATATGCTTATGCTCTCGATGTCTTCAGGGTTGATTGCACTGATTGCGCCGTTATAAGGCACACCATCAACAACATAGAGAGGTTCGTTGGATGCGTTGATTGAACCGAAACCGCGGATGATGATTGAAGAACTTGAGCCCGGCTGTCCTGAACCGGAAGTCGCCTGCACGCCCGGAGCAAGTCCGTCGAGGGCTTTCGTGATGTTTGAGACCTTGCGCTGTGCAATCTTCTCATTGTCCACCACCGCCACGGAACCCGTGAAGGATTCCCTCTTGGCTGTACCGTAGGCAACCACGATGAGTTCGTCAAGATTGTAGGTATCTTCAATCAAGGAAATGTCAATCCTTGATCTGCCGTCCACTGATATCGTCTGTATTTCATAGCCGATCATGGATACGGTCAGTTTGGCATCGGAAGGGACCTCAAGGGAATATTCACCGTTTGCGTCGGTAGTTGCTCCCGTAGTCGTACCTTCAACGAACACCGTAGCGCCCACGAGCGGCTCGCCCGTGGAGGCTTCCGTCACTTTGCCGGAAACCGGAATGCCCTGAGCAAATGCCGCAGAACAGAAAGTTGCCGACAACAGCAAGAAAAACAGTTTAATTTTCTTCATTTGTTGAACAATTAGTTAAACGTATATGTCATATTTTCGAGCACAATTAAACGGGCGTTTATTTCAGCACCGATTTACAAAAGTGAACAAGAATTTTTTAAAATGCAAATATTTCCTTGATACACAAGGAGATATATAAGTTCTCGAATTAAACTGCGAAGGGGCAATTTTAGAGATTTTGTTTGTTTGAGAGTTTGTTGGCTTACAATTTAACACAATCACCCCCCCCGAAATGTAAATTTGTTAATCTTTATTTTTCTTCATAAATTTTGTTCGGAATGCTTCTGAATGTACTTTTTCAGAGTATTCCGGTGTACTCCCAACTCCTTTGCAATTTTCGTTATGGGTATTCCTTCATTAACCTTCTCTGATATCCTTTCCCATTGCTTACAGATTGAAACCTCCTTTTTTGAACGGCCTTCCGGTCTTCCGAGCCTTACGCCGGACGCCCGTTTGAGGGCAAGTGCCTCTTTTGTGCGCTGAGAAATGAGATTCCGTTCTATTTCTGCGGCGAGGGCAAAGGCAAACGCTATTATTTTGGAGTTGATGTTGTCTGAAAGTTCGAAGCCATCCTTTATCGTATGGATGCGTATGCCTCTGGCGGAACAGTCGTTCAGTATGGACATTATCATCAGCATGTTGCGTCCGAGCCTGGAAATTTCAGTGCATAGCAGCAGGTCGCCTGGCTTCATCCGCCGGAAGGTTCTGCCAAGAGTACGTTTTTCAACGGCTTTCATGCCTGAAACCGATTCGGAGACCCATTTGTCTACGGAGAGTCCGTTCTTTTTGCAGTATTCGGCGATTTCGTACTGCTGGCTGGCGTAGGTCTGCATTTCCGTGCTGACCCGGATGTAAGCGTAAATCATGTCTTTGGTGGTTTTATTTGGTTTTCTGATGGTGCACAGGACGGTGCATCTGCCCTTGAGGGCCCTTCCTGCGCGTTCCAGTGCTGAAATAAACGCCCGTTAATCTGGTTATTATGAAAAAGATAATGAAAATTTTCCGACGGCAGCAGGCGATTTCGACGGACGGCGGCATCTTGATGCAGTCCGTTTTGAGGCTCTTGCCTCAGGAGCACGAATAAAGCGAGAGGCCGGGTCTGAATTTTGACTCGTCCTCTCGCTTTTTGTATATCGGTTCGGCAGGTCTCTTGACTTAAAGGGCCTCGATTTCGGTCCGTGTCAATCCGTCAAGAAACAGGACAGGTTCTTTCTCGTACATTTCGACATGCAGTTCAAGAAGTCTGTTGAGATCAAGTGCCAAAAGTTCCCGGATGCGCTGGTAAAGCAAATATGATTTGCCTGCTCTCCGGATTCCTGCGAGCACATAATTGCTGAAGTTGTCGAAATTGAATTTTCGGGGCAGCACATCATATCTTGCGATGTTCGTCCTGTTGTCCGCAAGGACAGTCCTGAGTGTGGCAGTATCCGGTCCCATAATGTGAATTTTCAGTCATTGTCTTGCGTATAGGATAAAAATATGGTAATTTTATCTTGTGCGCAGGATAAAATCACAAGTCACCAGTCCTCTGCTAGCAGAAATTCGGCAATATGACGATGTCTCACACCATTGACGTTGTCCTGCCATACATCGTCAAGACTGACTATGAATTTGGGGTAATTGTCCCTAATTGCAAGCAGCGGAGCAAATTCCCGGCTTACGGTACTTTCTGATTCCATGCGGTATGTGACCTGGACATAAATCTTTTCATCCCGGCGTATGCCTACGAAATCCACCTCCAGTTCATCCTGCCTGCCTATGAAAACATCATAGCCCCTGCGCCTCATTTCCCAATAGACAATGTTTTCCAATGCTCCCGAAATGCCCCTGTCCCGGTAGCCCATGACGGCATAAATCAGCGACAGGTCGCCTACAAAGTATTTTTCATTGGTCTGCAGCTGCTCTTTCCCTTTGATGTCATAACGGGGGACACGCTGAATGATGAATGCACCCTGCAGGGCATTCAGATAGTTATATACCGTATTCGTGTCAATTTTTCTGTGCTGACTTTTGAAATAGTCGGCTATATTTTTGGCATTCAGCCTGTTGCCTATGTTGTCAAAGACAAATTTCACTGTTCTTTCGAGCAATTCCACATTACGTATTCCGTATCTTTGGACCGTGTCCCTCAAAATGACAGAAGAATATATGTCATAGACGAGTTTGTATATTTCCTCCTGACTGTAGTCCGCTATGTGCGTCCCAGGAAATCCTCCTGACCTGAGGTATTTGAGAAATTCACTGGAGAGTACCATCCTGTCGTCCTGAACGCTGGATATCCCGTGAAAAAGCAGATATTCCCCGAATGAAAGCGGTGTTATATGGAAACTGACATAGCGTCCTGCAAGATATGTGGCAAGTTCCGATGAGAGGATTTTGGAATTTGAGCCCGTCACATAGATGTCCGCATCAAAATCAGCCATAAATGAATTTATGGCCTTCTCCCATTCGTTGACTTCCTGGATTTCATCGAAAAAGAGATACACTTTTCCCTCCGTCTCGGCAATCTTCTTCTTTATGAATGAGTATAAAGACCTTGCGTCCTGTATGTCAATCCATTCGAAACTCTCGAAATTCATGTAGACAATATTCCGGGAATCCACTCCTCTTTCAGCAAGCTCGTCTGCCACGAGGCGCAACACGCCTGATTTGCCGCACCGGCGGATACCGGCAAACACCTTTATGACCGGCCGTCCGATGAAAGGACGGATTTGGTTCAGATATAATTCCCTTTTTATCATGGCTTTATCCCTCGCTTTTCTGCAAATATAGGAGTTTTTCGGCTTATGGCCATAAAAAATATGGATTTCTGGAGTTTTTTCGGCCTATAGCCATAAAAGTTTCCGGAAACGTTGATATAAACGCCCGTTTAATTGTGCAAATATATCAGGACTTACTTAATGTTAATGTTTAACTAATTTTATTCGCTTATGAAGAATGTCAGATTGTTTTTCACGGCAATTCTGATGCTTTTGTCAGCAGCCGTGGCTTCCGCACAAAGTCAGGAAGTCAGCGGAATCGTTACTGACGCATCGACCGGTGATCCGGTACCGTTCGCATCCGTAATGGTAAAAGGTACCATGACAGGAGTATCGGCAGGAGCAGACGGCTCCTACAAAATCAAGGTGGCATCAAGGGATGAAGCCGTACTTGTATTCAGTTTCGTAGGATACAAGACCACGGAAATCCCTGTCGACGGCGAAATCATCGTCGACTGTGCCCTCGAAGTCGAAGCAGAATACCTCAAGGATGTCATAGTGGTAGCATACGGCACCATGACCCGTGAGGCCAACACAGGAGCGGTTACCTCCATAAAGAATGAAGGTCTTGCCGAATCCCCTGCATTGACAGTGGACAAGATGCTTTCCGGAAAGATGGCCGGTGTACAGATAACATCCGGTTCCGGACAGCCGGGCTCCACTTCCACAATCCGAATCCGCGGCACGTCATCCATCAACGCAGGCAACGAGCCTCTCTGGGTCATCGACGGAATCCCTGTAGTTCCGGGCGACATGCGCCAGCTCTCCAATGCAGGTGTAGGAGACGGTTCATCCACGACCTTCCTCAACCCTAACGACATCGAATCCATCACTGTCCTCAAGGACGCGGCGGCAGCCTCCGTCTACGGTTCACGTGCAGCAAACGGCGTCATCATCGTTACCACCAAGACCGGAAAGCAGGGCAAGGCAAGATTCACCGCAAGGGCCAAATACGGTGTACAGCAGCTCATCAATGACCACAACATCCGTCCTCTGACCGGAGAAGAACTGATCGACTACCGCAGGATGGCAGCAATCAACGCCGGGCACAACCCGGACGACCCGAACGACGAATACTACTACACTTCCGCCCTCCTTGCCGACGGCACGACCGACTGGTACAAGGAACTTACCAGGCTCGGAACCGTCCAGGAGTACGAAATCAACGCCTCTGGCGGTACTGAAAAGTCGTCTTATTACTCATCATTGTCCTACAGCCGCAACAAGGGCGTATTCTACGGTGTGGACTACAACCGTTTCACAGCCCGTGTCAACGCCGACATGCAGCTGACCAAAACCCTCAAGACAGGCACAAGGGTCAACTTCAGCTATGGAGACTCCGATTCAGGACAGATGGGCGACCTCTACTACACCAACCCTATCGTGGCCATGTGGAACATCCTTCCTTGGACTCCTATGTACAATGAGGACGGCACCTACAACGACAATATTCAGGAGAATGCCAATACCAACCCTCGCGCAATTGCAGCATACGACACCTACAACGACAAGGAATACCGCGCACAGGGTACGATGTACCTCGAATGGAAGCCTATCCCGCAACTCAGCATCAAGACTACCGACGCCGTGGACGGCACATTCATGGACTCAAGGCAGTATTGGGCACCGGAAACCAACGACGGGGAGGCTACCCTGTTTACCATCAGGACCAAGGATTTGAGGCTCACCACCTCCAATACCATCACATACGCCGACTCATATGCCGCAGACAAGCACCACCTCAGGGTAGTGCTCGGACAGGAAGCGATGACGGAGACATACGACTACCTCTACGGCTACTCTCCTGACGTGAATCCGCAGATACCATATCCTACCACATCCACTGCGGCAAGCGACCAGGTGGACTACTACATCGCAGAGGAAACCCTCCTCTCGTTCTTCGGCATCGCCGACTATAATTTCATGAACAAGTACTTCATCCAGGGCTCGGTACGTGCCGACGGAAGTTCGCTCTTCGGCTCCGACAGCAAATGGGGCGTGTTCTGGTCAGTGGGAGGTTCCTGGAACATATCTTCCGAAAGATGGATGCAGCCTGCCAACAACTGGCTCAGCATACTGAAACTCCGTGCAAGCTATGGTGTGAACGGAAACAACAACATCGCAGCCTATCAGGCTTACGGCGTATATGCGACACGCGAATACAACGGATATGCCGGAATGCGCCCGGCCACTCCTTCCAACCCTAACCTCGCATGGGAGAAGAACAGGACCTGGAATGTCGGACTCGACTTCGGTTTCTTCGACTACCGCCTGACCGGTAACATCGACGTGTACAACCGTCTGACTGACGACATGCTCCTCGACAAGACAGTGCCATACACCACGGGATTCGCCACCAACTTCATGAACGTCGGCTCCATCCGCAACAGGGGTGTGGAAATCATGCTTCAGGGCGACATCATACGCAGCGGAGACTGGAACTGGAGCGCAGGCTTCAACATCGCGTTCAACCGCAGCAAGGTGCTCGACATCGGAGATTCCGAATTTCTCGAAGTGAGCGACTCGCGAGTATCGCCGACAAGCAACAACGCCGGCACTCCACTGAGAATCGTGGAAGGCAAGAGCCTCTATACATTCTACCTCAGGGACTGGTACGGAGTCAACCCTTCCACGGGAGCCGGCCTCTGGTGGACAGAAGACGGAAAGCTCACTTCCGACAGGAACAAGGCAAGATATGTATATGCCGGGTCTCCTGAACCGAAGGCAACCGGTGGATTCAACACTGAAGTTTCATGGAAAGGCCTGTCGCTCAGCGCATACTTTGAATTTATCACGGGCAACAAGACAATGGAGACAAATGCCTATATCGACGACGGGTACAACATGAACATCAACGCCACCACCGTTTCCACGGCCAACTACTGGCAAAAGCCGGGAGACACGGGAGTTACCCCGAAAGTGGTTGCAGGAAACCCGGGCTCATACCATGTCAGTTACTCCACACGTTTCCTCAAAAAAGGAGACTACTTGAGAATCAAGGACATCACGCTCTCATACTCGCTTCCGCAAAGTGTTCTGAAGAAGATAAGGATGAACGGAATCAAGATATACGTGAGCGCACTGAACCCTTACACATTCCACGACCTGAACCTCCTCGACCCTGAAGTTGGCGCACTCGGCTACGGCATGGGCGCAGCGCACACAATGGTCAAGAGTTTCGTAGGCGGTATTGAAGTATCATTCTAACAATGCAATGAACATGAAAAAGATATTATATCATATAATGCTGGTTCCGTCCATTGTCCTCGGGCTTTCCGGTTGCGGCGACTTCCTCGAAAGGGAGCCGAAACTTACCCAGAGCAACGAACTGACCCTGTCCAACTACACGGGGCTCAACGATGCCACGGCCGGACTCTATTCTTATCTCCAGCAGACAGGATGGTACGGACAATCCTGGGTACTTGATGCCGAAATGAGTTCCGGCAACGGAGTCAAGGACAACGCAAGGAACTCCAACAGGCTTGTGACATCCTACAACTGGAGTTATTCTCCGGACAACACTTCCGGAATATGGTCATACTGTTATGTGGTCTGTGCCGCAGCCAACAACATCATCGACAACCTCGACGGCAAGGAGACAGACGAAGTTACCACGCAGGACCTCAACAATCTCAAGGCCGAATGCCTCTTCATGCGTGCATTCTCCCTTTTCCACTGCGTACTTACATACGCACAGCCTTATTCCTACGCACCTGAATCCCTCGGAGTGCCTGTGGTCCTCCACACCGACCCTGAAGGACAGCCAGCAAGGGAGACTGTCGCAAAAGTATATGAGCAGATCGTGACGGACCTCCTTGAAGCGGAAAGCATCATCGATCCTGAATATGTGCGTGCAGGAATCACCGACACGAAGGCTGCAGTCAACATCGATGTCATACGTGCCTTCCTTTCGAGAGTATATCTCCATATGGAAAACTGGCAGAAGGCGGCAGACTACGCCACCCTCGTGATTGGCAGCGGCAACTATCAGATGTGGACCGCAGAGCAGTACCCTGACGTATGGGGACAGGACGTTGCCGGAAACGGCGGAGAGGTCATCTTCGAAATGTACGGCAGCATCAACAACTACGACAACGGAAGTTGGGAGGACATCTCCTATATTACCGACTATGACGGATCGGGGGATGCAATGGTAAGCAACGATCTTCTCGCCCTCTACGACCAGGCCAATGACATAAGGTATACCGCCGGCTTCAAGACCACCGACGAGAGTAACCCCAACGGCAGAATGTGGACAGCCAAATATCCGGGAAAAGGACAGAGGGTGCCTGACGCCAACAACGTGATTATCTTGAGGCTTTCCGAAATGCACCTCAACAGGGCTGAAGCCATACAGAACGGGGCGACAATCAATGGAGTCACTGCCGAGGACGACATCAACATCATCCGCACCAACAGGGGGCTGACGGCAATCGGAAGTGCCACGCAGACCGATCTCCGGAATGAAAGGCGCAGGGAACTCGCATGGGAAGGCTTCCACCAGTACGATCTTGCCCGTTGGAATGAACCTCTCGACCGCACGGACTTTACCCTCGGTTCGACCAATCAGGACATCCCGTTCCCGAATTACCGTTGGGCACTTCCTATCCCTCAGAGGGAATTGAATGTAAATGGAAACCTCGTGCAGAATGAGGGTTATACAAACAATTAATTTCCGAACGAATATGAAAAACTTTACAAGATACGTATTTGCTTTTGCTGTTGCAGGTGCCGTAATGGCCTCCTGCGACGTGAACAAGCCGGACATTTTCGACGACGCCAATGCTTTCGTGGCATTCGACAATGAGACGATGTCCATAGACGAAGTGATGGACGGGACTGCAACGCTTACAGTGCCAGTCACACTTGCTTCCGTTGCGGGAATCGAGGAAAGCGTAAGTTTCAGGCTCGTTGAGGGTACGGCGAAAGAGGGAGTGAACTATGAACTGCTCACTACTTCAGGGGTGCTCAACTTCAACGCAGAGAACAGGACACAGAACGTTGAAATCTCTATTCTCTATGATGGGGAATATACCGGAAACCTGACATTTACGATAGAATTTGTCAATACCGGTTCCGTAAATCAGGGAGCAGAAAACACTTGTACCGTGACTATCGTGGACTCTGACCATCCACTCGCTCCGTTGTTCGGAACATATACTTTCAGCGGAAACAATTATTGGGATGGACCTGTAACATGGACGGCAACAATAAGCAGCGACCCTGATGACGACCATAGAGTGTGGATATTGAATCTTCCTCAGTTGAGCAATGGCTTCGAAACTGAAGTTGAATTCTACGGAACTGTCGACGCTGACATGACCACCATTACAATTCCTTTCGGCCAGTCTTGTCCTTCATATTACTACCAGGAGGAAGATGATGTACTTCTTTTAGGTATTGACAGCGAAGACAACGCTATCGAAACAGGAAGCATCGTAGCGACAATCTCAAAGGATGCTTCGGGTAACGTAACCGGTCTTGATTTCGGTTCTCAATATGGATTATGGTGCTATGTCAGCAGTCTTGGGGCTAACCTGAACATAGTCAGTCCAGGCATTACCGCCACCAAAAACTGACCCTGGTCGAAATGACATAAACCGGAGCGGAGTGCGCAACACTCCGCTCTTTTGTAATTAAACTGACATGAAAACATTCCGACTCATTGCCGCATCGGCGGCAATACTCCTTGTGGCAGCCTGTGCTCATGACAACCTGCTGCCGGGCAAAATGGAAGAAAATTCCGTCGCAGAACAGCCGGAAAGCGCCACTGACGCAATTCCCGGACAACTCATAATAAAGGTCACCGAAGAACTCGCCGCAGAAATCGAAAGTGCTGCGGACAGCGGAGGCATCGTGAACCCCGTTGCCGTAAAATCCATGTCTGATGCACCTCTCGAAATCCGTTCCATGAAAAGGCTGTTTCCATACGCCGGGAAATTCGAGGCAAGAACCCGTGCGGAAGGTCTGCACAAATGGTATGTTGTCGAATACGACAAGGCTGTAGCCACAAGGTCAGCCGCTTCTGCCATTGCCCTGCCTGGCGTGACGGAAGTCGAAATTCCGAGAAAAATCGCCCTTGTGGGCAATCCGGAAGTGGTTTCTTACGTGACTCCGCAGCGGAACGCCTCTGATGAGACAACAGTGTTCAATGACCCGATGCTCGCCGACCAGTGGCATTACTACAACGACGGCACGGTCACGGGCTCCGTCAGCGGCTGTGACATTAACGTCGTTCCCGTTTGGGAACGATACACGACGGGCAATCCGGATGTGATTGTAAGCGTGGTTGATGGAGGCATCGACTTCCGCCATGAAGACCTTGCGGACAACATGTGGGAAAACCCGGAAGAAAGCGGGAACAGAAAATTCGGCTACAACTTCGTGACAAACGGTCCGCTCGTGACCTCGGATGACCACGGCACACATGTCGCAGGAACGATAGCAGCCGTCAACAACAACGGCATCGGAGTCTGCGGAGTGGCTGGAGGCAATGCCGCCGCAGGACAGTCCGGCGTAAAGCTCATGTCATGCCAGATATTCCAGGGAGAGGATCAGGGCAACGGTGCCACAGCCATCAAATGGGGAGCGGACCACGGTGCAGTGATTTCGCAAAACAGCTGGGGCTACACCGATGCGACATCCACGCCACAGTCCACAAAGGAGGCAATAGACTATTTCATAAAATACGCCGGAATGGATGAAAATGGCGTACAGACCGGTCCTATGCAGGGCGGACTCGTAGTGTTCGCCGCCGGAAATGATAACGCCAGCATCTCATACCCGGCCGAATATGAGAATGTGGTTGCGGTATCGGCCGTGGGTGCGGACTATCAGAGGGCATATTACTCGAATTATGGACAGTGGGCTGACATAGCCGCCCCGGGAGGGGATGTGCGGAAGGGCAATCAGGTTGTGAGCACCTTGCCTGAAAACAGATACGGCAGAATGCAGGGCACGTCCATGGCATGTCCGCACGTCTCGGGAATAGCAGCCCTCATCGTATCAAGGTTCGGAGGCCCCGGATTCACGGTCGAGGCACTGAAAGAACGGCTGCTGAACAATGTTACCGACATAAGTGGCTACAACCGCAGCCATTACCTCGGGAATGGGCTCGCCAACACCTACCTCGCCATAGCAGGCAGCGGAGGCACACCGCCCGAAACTCCGACAAACCTCGAAGCCTCGGCCTCGGCCAACAATGTTACCATATCAGTGGACGTGCCTTCGGATGAGGACGACATGACACCATACTCAATCATCGTCCATTACGGCACTTCGCCGGAACTCGACGAGAACAGCATGTTCGCCTTGTTCTATGTCGGCAGGCTGAATGCCGGAGACAGGCTTACGGGCACAATCGGCGGACTGGACTTTGAGACGACGTATTATTTCTCGGCAGTGGCGAGCGACCTTGCGGCAAACCGTTCCGAATTTTCCAATACCGTGTCATTGACTACGGGGACAAACACCGCTCCGGTCATAGAGAGCCTTTCGGACAACAGCCTGAGTATAAAGCCTCATGAAAGCGCAGAGTTCAGTTACGCCTGCAACGACCCTGACGGGCATTTCTACAATATCGAACTGGAACCAGGATCAGAGGCGGCTGTCCTGGATACACTCGTCAGGAACGAACCCAAGATCAGAATCAGCGGAGCAAATGCACCTTCAGGCACATACACGGCACGGCTCACGGTCACGGACATCTACGGTGCATCAACTTCGGCAGAGGCGGAATATACCATTCTCGAAAACCATGAGCCATACCTCATCAAGGAGTTCGAGGATATGGTGTTCGGTTCACGTACCAACGGCACATTGACCTTCCCGGCTTCCGAATATTTCGGGGATGATGACGGGGAGCAGTTGTCATACGAAATCGGGCTGAGCAACTCCTCCGTACTGAACTTCACTTATGCCCGCGGCCTGTTCAACCTCACGACCATGAACTACGGCTATTGCGACGTTACCATAAAGGCGACTGATGTGCGCGGAACGGCTGCGGAAACGAGTTTCCGCGTGCTCGTGAAGGACGGGGACGCTGCCGTGGAGACCTATCCCAACCCTGTGACGGATGTCCTGTATCTGCGTACCGGAGAGGACAGCGAGGTGTCTTATTCCGTGTTTGCGTCAAGCGGCCGCCGGGTGCTTTCGGGTACAGTGCAGATTTCGCCTTTCTCTCCTGCCGCAATCGATGTGTCAGGACTTGCCGGAGGCATTTACAGGATGGAAATTTCCATAGGGGAAGAAAATATCACCCGAACATTCGTAAAACTTTAGGCTCATGAAAAGATTTTTTGCGGCGACGCTTGTCGCCATGATTTCAGTCATTTTTTGCCTCGGGGCAAACGGACAGTCGATGTCATTCATGGCCGTCGGCAGCGATGTGGAGACTTTGGGAATGGGCGGCGCATCCATTGCGTCAGGGGCGAACGGTGCGGCACCCGACAACAACATCGCTTCCGCTGCCTTGTATGAGGGTCGGATGATTGCCGATGCGGGCTATATGCTGTGGCAGCCTGACGGGTTCAACAGCAGCATCATAAATCTGTCAGGATTCGTGAAGGTCGGGAAAAGGCTTGCCGTTGGTGTGTCCGGAAAATATCTTGTGGAACAGCCATACGACATCTACAACGGGTCGGGGCTTGCTTCCGGAAGTTTCCGCCCGAAAGAGGGCGGTTTCGGCATCGGAGCGTCATACAGGATAATCAAGGGGCTTTCCGTCGGGGCAAACCTCAAACTGGCGAGCTCTGCGATTGCTCCTGAGGCTTCCGCAAACGTGTTTGCCGCCGACATTCATGCGATGTACACGGTCAAGGGTGTAAATGTGGGCCTTGGCGTGTCCAACCTCGGGACAAAGGCCGATTACGGTTATGGAAAATATGACATTCCGACTATGGTGCGGCTCGGTGCATCCTGGTCGGGAGTCGGATTGACGGTAAACGGGGAGGTCGATTGGCAGCCGGGAGGCGGCATCCTCGCTTCAGCCGGGGCAGAGTACAGCATCTGCGGCCTGGTGGATGTGCGTGCAGGATATCATTAT
>CALVDU010000092.1 GCA_944326375.1 uncultured Bacteroidales bacterium
CCTCCCGGGGTCGTGCGAATCCGAGCCGAGACTGATTGCCTCTCCGCCCAATTCCTTGAACCTGATCAGGATGTCCCTGTCGAGAACAGGCGTGCGCCCCTTGTAATCCTGATATGTCTTGGTGTTGATTTCGAGAGCCTTGCCGTTTTCGGCCAAATACCGGAACATGCTGTCGAAGATGTCCGGAAAATCCCTGTACAGGATGCTCGCCTCCGGATATGGGGCATAGCGTGCGACGTAGTCATAATGTCCCATGATGTCGAAATTCCCGAGCCAGGTCATTTCTTCGAGAATTGTCTCCAGATAGTGCCCGTAGGCTGTTTTCCAGTCCTTGCCGACGTAATATCCTCCGAAGAACGGGTCCGTGTCGTCGAGATAGTGTACAGAGGCGATTACCTGATCGAATTTTTCTGATGCCAGGAGGTCCCGTATCTTTTCCCTGCAGGATTTCTGCAGGCCGAGTTCGATGCCCTTGAATATCTTTGTTTTCGAGAATGCAGATACCCGGTCTATTTCAGCCTGCTGTGCCCTGATGTCAAATTCTTCCGGCATGAGTTCCTCGAATTCGGCCTTCATCGGCGGAACGAAGAAGTCGCAATGGTCGGTAAAACATATTCCCGCCAGCCCTTTTTCGTAAGCAGACCCGGCTGCAAGTTCTATGGAGGCATGCTTGCCGTCGAACGAATACTGGCTATGGTTGTGGTTGTCGTAAAGTTTGCCCATATCAGCTCAATCCTTCTATCTGTCCGTCCACAAGGTCTATCCTCAGCGCCTGCGGAGACTTCGGAAGTCCCGGCATCCGGATGATGTCGCCGGCAATTGCCACGATCATTTCCGCTCCTCCGTTCAGGACTATGTCCTTGATTTCGAATTCAAAGCCTTGTGGGGCGCCGTATTTTTTCGCATCCTGCGAGAATGAATACTGGGTTTTTGCGATGCAGACAGGGAAACGATCCGCACCGGAAGCCTCTGCGGAGGCTATTTTCAGCAGTGCAGTGCTGCTGAACACGACGCTGCCCGCCCCATAAATTTTTTTAGCGACAGCCTCGATTTTGTCCTTGACAGGCTCGTCGTCACCGTAGGTAAACTTCAGCGGTCCTGACGGGTTTTCATCTATGATGCGCACAACCTGTTCCGCCAGATCCGTTGCTCCTTCACCTCCGCGGGCGTACGCATCGTTCAGACCGAATTCCACACCCATTTCCCTGCAATGCCGCCTGACCAGTTCTATTTCTTCTTCAGTGTCTGAAGCGAATCTGTTGAAGCATACGAGAACGGTCTGGCCGAATCCCTGCAGATTGCGGATATGCCTGTCGAGGTTGGCGAAGCCCCGTTTCACTCCTTCCATGTCCGGTTCCTTGATTTTGTCGAGAGGTACGTCTCCGTGCATCTTCAGTCCCTGCAATGTGGCTACAAGCATGGTCAGTGCAGGCTTCAGACCGCTTTTGCGGCATTTTATGTTGAAGAATTTTTCTGCTCCGAGATCCGCTCCGAATCCTGCTTCCGTGATTACATAGTCGCCGAAAGTCATTGCAGTCTTTGTCGCCACTATGGAATTGCATCCGTGCGCTATGTTGGCAAAAGGACCGCCGTGAACGAATGCCGGTGTGTTTTCGGTCGTCTGGACGAGATTCGGGTTGAGGGCATCCTTAAGAAGTACGGTCATTGCCCCTGCAATACCGAGGTCGTTGACGGTGAACGGTTTGTCATCGAAAGTGCGTCCGAGCACGATGTTGCCGATTCTGCGCCTGGCGTCCTCGATGTCTTTTGACAGGCAGAGTATCGCCATGATTTCGGAAGCAGGAGTGATGTCGAATCCGGATTCCTGCGGCAGGCCGTTCGTCCGCGGGCCGAGCCCGGTGACTATGCTTCTCAAAGACCTGTCGTTCACGTCAAGAACGCGCTTCCAGAGTATTTCCTTCAGGGCGAAGCCTTCCGCCTGGTGCTGGTACAGGTAGTTGTCGAGCAGGGCGGCAATCATATTGTGGACGGATGTCACGGCATGGAAATCTCCCGTGAAATGCAGGTTTATCTTTTCCATGGGCACCACCTGTGCATATCCGCCGCCTGCAGCCCCTCCTTTCAGTCCGAAGCAAGGTCCGAGAGACGGTTCCCTCAATGCCAGAACGGCCTTTTTCCCGATCTTGTTCATTCCGAGGGCAAGCCCGATTGATGCCGTTGTCTTTCCGATCCCTGCTTTTGTGGCCGTGATTGCCGTTACCAGTATGAGTTTGCTCCGCTTTACCTTTTCTTCGTCGATGAGGCCGTATGGTATCTTTGCCATGTACCTGCCGTACGGCTCCACCTGTTCTTCCGGAATTCCGAGGCTTTCGGCTATTCCGGAAATCTTTTTCATTTTTACGCTTCTTGCGATTTCTATGTCGGATTTCATTGCAAAAAAATTTCGTTTTGTGTTGTGGTCGGAAGACTGCCAAAACCCGCAAATTTAGTAAAATTATTTCTATTTTTACGGCAAATTTCCATACCAAAAACAGACTGCAGCATGCAACCCTCGTCAATTCATTCAATATATTTTTCACCTACGGGCACTTCCCGTAAAATAGCGTCCGCAGTCGCAGGAGCCATTGCCTGCGGCAACACCATTGAGGACATGGACCTTACACATGATCCTGTCCGGGAACATGTCTTTGACGGGAATGCGGTTGCCGTCATTGCCGTGCCGGTCTATGGCGGAGCAGTGGCTCCGACAGCCATGGAACGCCTGCGTAAAGTCAGTGGTCAGTCAACCCCGGCAGTAATCGTGGTGCTCTACGGCAACCGCGCTTTCGGCAAGGCGGCCGTTGTGCTTCCCTTTGTCCCGTGGTGGCGATTGACAGGGATGACTGTCTTTCCGTTGATCCTGATCTTTGTATCCGTTGCTGCGCCTGCGTCAAGGGGTGTCCTGCCGGTGCCCGTACATTCCGGACGCCTTTCGCTGCTGCGCTTTCCCGGAACTTCACCAGACGCAAGCCTCCTGTAACACTCCTTTGACGGAGGAAAACTTATCCATTTTTATATTATCTTTGTCGTCTCTAACATTAAATGCGTTAAGATATGATTACATTCGGGTTCAGAAACAGATTCAGCGGACTTGCACGGGCTTCTGTCGCCATTCTGGTGGGTCTGGCGATGATTATTTGGCCGGGAGACTCTCTGAATATAGTGGTCAAGATAATTGCTGCGGCAATCTGTGCTGCAGGAATCATATCCATCGTTACCGGAGCGGCGAACAGGAAGGTCAACGGGATGACTGTACCGATTGTGAATGCGGTTGTGGACCTGCTGGTCGGCATCCTGCTTTTCATATATTCTGGCGTCGTGATAGATTTCGTCATGGTGCTTTTCGGAATCCTGATCCTCGTGTCGGGAATTTTCCAGTGCGTTGCGATGTTCAGTGCTTCTTCTTTCGTCAGGCTGTCGTTCTGGTCTTTCATTTTCCCGGTGCTATGCATCGGAGGCGGCATACTCGTTCTGGCGGACCCGTTCAAGACTTCGAACGTGCTGGTTATTGTGACGGGAGTTGCGGTAATGGTTTATGGCGCGTCCGAACTGTTCGCTTCGTGGAAGATGTACAAGGCGCAGAAGGAGTATGAGATAAGGTTCCCGAATGAAAAAAAGGGCGGTTCCGGCAGCACGATGAATTACGACGACATCAAGGACGCCGAATTCGAAAAGGTCGACGAATCCGAATAAACTATGATTCCTGAGGAAACCGTAGGCAAAATATTGGATGCGGCGCAGATTGTGGATGTGGTGGGAGACTTCGTCACCCTCAAGCGGCGCGGGGCGAATTATGTGGCATGCTGTCCGTTCCACAACGAAAAGACCCCTTCCTTCTACGTTTCTCCTTCGAAAGGAATCTTCAAATGTTTCGGTTGCGGCAAATCCGGGACGGCCGTGGGCTTCGTGATGGAGCACGAGAGTCTGACCTATGCCGAGGCCCTGAAGTGGCTTGCCGCCAAATACCATATCGAAGTCAAGGAAAAGGAGGAGACTGCCGAGGACATTGCCAGGAGACAGAAAGGGGAGAGCCTGATGCTCGTTTCCGACTTTGCCGGCAAATTTTTCGTTTCATGCCTTTCTTCCGAAGAAGGCATGGCTTTAGGCAACGCTTACTTCAAGAGCAGGGGACTTGAGGACGGGACGATCCGAAAATTCGGTCTCGGATGGGCTCCTATTGACAGGCACGCCCTCCTGAACGCTGCGCTCAAGGCTGGCTACAGGCAGGAATATCTTGTGGAGACAGGGCTGTGCGTCCAGCGGGACGACGGGTCTGTCTATGACCGGTTTGCCGACAGGGTGATATTTCCCATACATTCGGTTTCTGGCAGGATCATTGCATTCGGCGGGCGGACGCTCAGGTCTGACAAGACCGTAGCCAAGTACGTCAATTCCCCTGAATCGGAAATATACAACAAGAGCCGATCCCTCTACGGGATATGGTTCGCAAAAAACGAGATTTCACGCAGAGACAGGTGCATCCTCGTTGAAGGCTATCTTGACGTGATTTCCATGCACCAGCTCGGCATCACGAATGTCGTCGCATCGAGCGGTACATCCCTGACCACGGAGCAGGTGCGTCTGATAAAGAAGTTCACCGACAACATCACCATAATATATGACGGCGATTCGGCGGGCATAAAGGCGGCCTTGAGGGGTATAGGACTGGTGCTGAAAGAGGGGATGAACGTGAAGGTGGTGCTGCTGCCGGACGGGGACGACCCGGACTCCTATTCCCGCAAGCACACTTTGGACGAGGTCAGGGATTACCTTGAAACGCATGAGCGTGACTTCATTGACTTCAAGACCGACATCCTTCTCGACGACGCTGGAGACGACCCCATAAAAAAGGCAGACCTTATAAATGACATAGCGGATACGGTTGCTCTCGTTCCTGATGCCGTGAAGCGTGCGATGTATGTCGAGAAATGCAGCGAGAGATTCAGGATAGACAGGAGAATCCTTTTCGACAGGATAAAGGACACCCGCGGGGAAATGCTCGTGGCAGAACGCAGGCAGGAGCAGAACCGCAGGATGCGGGAAGAGATGGTGCAGACTATGGATCAGGGTCTGGAAAAGCGTCCTGAAGGCAGCGCTGCCGCACATGAACATGGACCGCATCTTGAAAATCCTTTTCTTGCCCCATGCGAGAAAGAATTGCTCGGCTTCATCGTGGAGCATGGGCAGTCTCCGCTCGAATTCGACCGGGATTCTGAATTTCATGTGGACGGGACTCCTGACACGGTAGCGGAATTTATTGACAACAATCTCGCGGGGGACTCGGTTACGTTTTCCAACTCGGTCTACAGGAAGGTCTATGACAAATATTTTGAACTGTACGATGCCGGGCTCACCCAGAAGCAGATAAGCGACCGCCTGCTGAACAGCGATGACAAGGAAATTGCCGCCACGGCATCTGAACTCCTTGTGGACAAATATGTCATAACTGTCGAAGATTATCGCAATGCCCTGACATCAACCGGGACACAATTGGTTATCTTTGTGCCGAAATCCCTTCTTGCATATCAGAGCCGCCGTCTCGACATGATGATGAAGGACCTTTCCGACAGACTTGCCGCCGCTGGCGACAACGTGGAGGAACAGATGGCGGTCCTGGAGCAGATGAACAGGCTCAACAAGACAAGGAGCGTAATCAACAACAAATTGGGAAGAGTATAAAAGACAACTATATATGGACAAGAATTACAGCCGTACACTCGTGACCTGCGCATTGCCGTATGCAAACGGTCCGGTACACATAGGACATCTTGCCGGAGTCTATGTTCCGGCGGACATTTACGTGAGGTATCTCAGGATGAGGGGCAAGGACGTGCTTTTCGTCTGCGGCTCCGACGAGCACGGGGTGCCGATTACCATAAAGGCGAAAAAGCAGGGGTGCACCCCGCAGGACATCGTGGACAAATACCACGCAATCATCAAAAAGTCATTCTACGGGCTCGGAATCAATTTCGACATCTATTCGAGGACTTCTTCGGAGACCCACAGGAAAAATGCTTCCGACTTCTTCCGCAGGCTCTATGATGAAGGCAAGTTCATAGAAAAGGAAAGCGAACAATTCTATGATGCCGAGGCAAAGACATTCCTTGCCGACAGGTACATAGTGGGCACATGCCCGAAATGCGGTGCAGAGGGAGCATACGGCGACCAGTGCGAAAAATGCGGAAGCACGCTCAGCCCTGACGAGCTGATCAACCCGAAATCAGCCCTCAGCGGAAGCGAACCCGTGAAGAAAACCACGAAACACTGGTATCTTCCTCTCGACCAATATGAAGGCTGGCTCAAGGAGTGGATTCTTGAGGGTCACAAGGAATGGCGGTCCAATGTCTACGGCCAGTGCAAGTCATGGCTTGACGGCGGTCTCCAGCCCCGTGCGGTGAGCCGTGACCTTGACTGGGGCGTTCCCGTGCCTGTCGAGGGTGCCGAGGGCAAGGTGCTGTATGTGTGGTTTGATGCGCCTATCGGCTACATTTCCAATACTATGGAACTTTTGCCGCAGTCATGGGAGAAATGGTGGAAGTCAGAGGACACCAAACTGGTGCATTTCATCGGAAAGGACAACATTGTTTTCCACTGCATCGTGTTCCCGTCCATGCTGAAGGCTGACGGGACCTATATTCTGCCGGACAATGTGCCTGCAAACGAATTCCTGAACCTTGAAGGCGACAAGATTTCCACGACCCGCAACTGGGCTGTATGGCTCAACGAATATCTCGAAGAGTTCCCCGGACAGGAGGACGTGCTGCGTTATGTGCTGTGCGCCAATGCACCGGAGACAAAGGACAATGACTTCACGTGGAAGGATTTTCAGGCTCGCAACAACAGCGAACTCGTGGCGATTTTCGGAAATTTCGTGAACCGCGCCGTGGTGCTGACACACAAATATTTTGCAGGCAAGGTACCGGCAAACCTCAAGCCTGAGCCGATTGATGCCGAGACCCTGTCGCAGATTCCTGCAATCAAGAAATCAATCGAGGAAAATCTTGAAAATTACAAATTCCGCGAGGCTCTCAAGGAGGCAATGAACATTGCCCGCATCGGAAACAAATACCTTACGGACACCGAGCCGTGGAAGGTCGCAAAGACCGACATGGACAGGACTGCGTCCATACTCAATGTGTCGCTCCAGTTGTGCGCCGACCTTGCTGTGGCATTCGAGCCGTTCCTTCCGTTCTCTGCGGAAAAATTGAGGAAAATCCTGAATGTGGGCATTTCTGCAGGTTTTGACCACAGGGCAGGGGAAGAAGGCAGCGTCAGGACAAACATGTTTGTTGACGGCGAGTCCGCAGCCCTTCATACATCAGCAGGATGCAATGAGGCTCAGCCTGAGGGCTTGACTCTCTCATGGGAAAGCCTCGGCAACGATGTCATCCTTCCTGAAGGACATCTTCTCGGCGAGCCTGTTCTTTTGTTCAGCAAAATCGAAGACAGCGTGGTCGAAGCGCAGGTGGGCAAGCTGAAAGAGGCAAAGGCTGCCAATGAAGCTGCTGCAAAAGCGGCTGAAGTGTCCGCACCTGCTTCTCAGAAAGCAGAATGCTCATTCGATGATTTCGAGAAAATGGACATCAGGACTGCCACCGTCCTTGAAGCGGAGAGAGTGCCGAAGACCGACAAGCTGCTCAAGCTCACGATAGACACAGGCATCGACAAACGCACGATAGTTTCGGGCATAGCCCAATATTATACGCCGGAACAGATGCTCGGCAGGCAAATCTGCATCCTTGCAAACCTTGCTCCCCGCAAAATCCGCGGCATAGAATCCAAGGGAATGATTCTCATGGCAAGGCAGCCTGACGGCAAGATGCGTTTCATCACGCCGGAGGAAACCCTCTCCAACGGCTCTGAAATAGGATAGTTGATGAAAATCGAGTACAACAAGGATCTGACGGGGTGCAACACTTTCGGGATGAGGGTGTCGTGTTCCTGCTTTGCGGAATACGACACTCCTGAGGAATACAGCTCGCTGTATTGTGTCCCGCCCGACGGCAGTCCAGGCGGGACATCCTCAGGAACTGCCGGAAAGATGCCGGCAGACCTCCTCCCGAAACCGTTCCTGCACATCGGCGGAGGCAGCAACCTCCTGTTTACGGGAGATTTCCCCGGGACAGTCTTTCATTCCCGCATACGCTTCATCAGGGAATTGTCCCGAAGCGGCGGAAATGTCCTTATAGAGGCAGGTGCAGGCACTCTGTGGGACGATGTGTGCGTCTTTTGCGCCGAAAACGGGCTTTGGGGCGTAGAAAACCTGTCGGGTATTCCGGGGGAAGCAGGTGCGGCAGCCGTGCAGAACATCGGGGCATACGGGGCTGAAATAAAGGATATTGTGGAAGAGGTCAAGTGCTTTGATGCAGTGACACTTTCCATGAAAACCATAAAGGCGGAAGAATGCGGGTACGGCTACCGTACTTCCATGTTCAAGGAAGGGGCAAAGGGACGCTATACCGTGATGTCCGTAGTGCTGCGTCTTTCGGAGACTCCGAAACCGCGTCTTGAATATGGTCATCTCAGGGAAGCCGTGGAGGCAGCGGGAGCAGGAATTACCCCGTTATCTGTGCGTCATGCAGTCCTCGGCATAAGGAATGCAAAACTTCCCGACCCGTCGAAAATCGGGAATGCCGGGAGTTTCTTCAAGAACCCCGTAGTGCCGAAATTTTCTTTTGACATAGTGGAGAATTATGCAAAGTCCAGGTACGGGGATGACTATGAGGTGCCGCATTTTGATGCCGGGTCGGGTTTTGTGAAAATTCCGGCAGCATGGCTGATAGAGCAGTGCGGGTGGAAAGGCAAGCGTCATGGCAATGCCGGGGTATATGAGAAGCAGCCGCTTGTGCTGATAAATGTTACGGGTACGGCGACTCCGCAGGAAATCCTTGACCTCGAAAGAAAAATAATAAATTCCGTAGAGACGACATTCGGCATCGGGCTCACCCCCGAAGTCGAACATATATGAATAATTCATGAGTGCATTTGTAATAGAAGGAGGCCATAGCCTCAGCGGGACAATCCGTCCCCAGGGAGCCAAGAACGAAGCATTGGAAGTAATCTGTGCAGTGCTTCTGACTTCAGAAGAAGTCACGATACACAATGTGCCGGAGATACTTGACGTGCGCAACCTCATTCTTCTTATGGAGGGAATGGGGGTGCAGGTGACAAGACGGGAAAAGGGATGTTACACTTTCAAGGCGGACAATGTGGATCCTTCGTACATCGAAAGTGCCGACTTTGTGCGCAAATGCGCTTCCTTGCGCGGTTCGGTCATGATAGCAGGACCGCTTCTCGCAAGGTTCGGACACGCATATTTCCCGAAACCCGGCGGCGACAAGATAGGACGGCGCAGGGTTGACACCCATATTGCAGGAATGCTCAATCTCGGCGCATCCGTCCATTACGACAATGACAAAAAGGCATATTATCTCCATATCCCTGCCGGGACACGCCTCAAAGGTTCATACATGCTTCTTGACGAGGCATCCGTGACAGGTACGGCAAACATCCTTATGGCGGCTGCCCTTGCGGAAGGGGAGACCACTATTTACAATGCCGCCTGCGAACCATACGTGCAGCAACTTTGCAGGATGCTCGTCCGCATGGGGGCGAAAATCGAAGGCATCGGCTCGAACCTGCTTAAAATCAAGGGAGTGGAGGCCCTGTCGGGAACGGAGCACACAATTCTTCCCGACATGATTGAGGTAGGCAGTTTCATAGGCATGGCTGCGATGAACAGCAGCACTATAACCATAAAGGACGTCTCATACGACAATCTCGGCATCATACCCGAATCTTTCCGCCGCCTCGGCATAGATGTCCGGCAGAAAGGTGATGACATTTTTGTGCCTGCGCAGGAAAGCTATGAAATAGAATCTTTCCTCGACGGTTCCATAATGAGCATTTCGGATGCTCCGTGGCCAGGCCTTACCCCGGACCTTTTGAGCGTAATGCTTGTTGTGGCCACTCAGTGCAAAGGCAGCGTGCTGATTCATCAGAAGATGTATGAAAGCAGGCTCTTTTTCGTGGACCATCTCATCGACATGGGGGCTCAGGTGCTCCTGTGTGATCCTCACAGGGCAATAGTCATAGGCCATGACCACAAGTTCCGCCTGAAGGCGAACAACATGCTGTCGCCCGACATCAGGGCGGGAATCGCCCTGCTTATAGCGGCAATGTCTGCCAAAGGCACAAGCGTCATAGGGAACATCGAACAGATTGACCGCGGGTATGAGGACATAGACCTGCGTCTGAATGCTCTCGGTGCACACATAACCCGCCAATAATACGGTGACTATTTTTTTCGGATGATGTTCAGACCGTCACGGACCGGTAAGATTACCGATTCTGTGCGCGGGTCGGATACGACCATGTCATTGAATGCTGCAATTCCGAGGGTCTGCCTGTCCTGAGGCAGGGGAGTCTGCCACACTTTCCCGTCCCACAGCACATTGTCCGCAAGAATGTAGCCCCCCGGCCTCACGAGATCAT
>CALVDU010000093.1 GCA_944326375.1 uncultured Bacteroidales bacterium
CTTTGCGACAGCCCCTTTCCAAGGGGCGTCACCCTCTTTCTGCTCGCTTTCGAATGTCCACCGGACATTCTCATAAACCGCTCACGACCCTCTCCGGGAGACCGTCGCAGACTAATCGTCTGCTCCCCAGCGGTGTTCGATGAAAACTTTTCATCGAACTCACGTTAGATTACATTATTCCTGCTGTCTTGCATCTTTTGTTCGCAAAACAGTTTGAGCACATAACTTTTTCCCACACGACGCTGTCCGACTATCTTTTATAGAAGATAAAACCTATTCGGTAGTGAGGGAGTAGGGTTTGTCTTCGTCCGATGTGCCGCGGGCGGTGTTCGGGTCGGGAGACATGTTGAAGACTATCCTTGCGCCTGAGGTCAGGTCGCCGTATTTCAGCCAGTTGTGCGTCCAGTCCTTGCCGTTTATCTTCATTGAAGATATGTAGCGGTTTTCAGGGGAATTCCCTTTGGCGTCGATTACTATCTTCCTGCCGTTTTCGAGGGTGATTTCGGCTTTCGGGAACAGAGGCGAACCTATCGCATATTCATCAGAGCCAGGACATACAGGATAAAAGCCGAGGGCTGAAAAGACATACCATGCAGAAGTCTGCCCGTTGTCCTCGTCACCGCAATACCCGTCAGGAGTTGCACTGTAAAGCCTGTCCATGACCTCTCGTGCCCAATGCTGGGCTTTCCACGGCTGGCGTGCATAGTCGTAGAGATAGATGACATGCTGCGCAGGCTGGTTGCCGTGTGCGTAATTGCCCATGTGAGCCACCTGCATTTCCGTGATTTCATGAATCCGGAAACCATAATATGAATCATCATATACAGGAGGTACGACAAAGACGGAGTCCAGCATCCTGCAGAATTTTTCTTCTCCGCCCATTTCGTCAATAAGCCCCTGAACGTCATGGAACACCGACCATGTGTAATGCCATGAATTGCCCTCAGTGAAGGCATCGCCCCATTTGTACGGACTGAAAGGCGACTGGAATGTGCCGTCATCGTTCCTGCCCCTCATGAGATTTGTGCTGCTGTCGAAGACATTGCGCCAGTTCTTCGCACGTGAAGCCCATTTCTGCAATTCGGCTTCAGGACGTCCCATTTTCTTTGCAATCTGAAGGATGCACCAGTCATCGTAGGCATATTAGAGGGTTCTTGCCACATTCTCGTTGACCCCGACATTGTACGGGACATATCCGAGGGTGTTGTAATGCTCATGCCCAAGCCGTCCTGTAGACCTCACTTGAGGATGAACATGCTCCGTACCGTAGACTATGGCACTATACAGAGTGTCCATATCGCTGTCGGAAATCAGACCTTTCATATAGGCATCAGCCACCACGGAAGCGGAATTGTTGCCGACCATGCAGTCACGGTGTCCCGGGCTTGCCCATTCAGGAAGGAACTCGTTTTCACGTGCCACATTCGCCAGACCCTGCTGGATTTCCTCGTTAATTGACGGATAGACAAGGTTCAGCAGAGGGAAAAGTGCCCTGAAAGTGTCCCAGAAGCCCGTGTCAGTATAGAGATAGCCTTCCCTGACTTCGCCGTTGTAAGGGCTGTAATGCAGGATTTTGCCGGATTCGTCGATTTCGTAGAACTTCCTCGGAAAGAGGACACTGCGGTAGAGACAGGAATAGAATGTTCGGTACTGGTCAAGTGTGCCGCCGCTGACCTTTATCCTGCCGAGAACATCATTCCACAAGGCTTCCGCCTCATCCTTCACTGCGTCAAATGATTTGCCCTCGACCTCTTTCAGATTCGTATAAGCCTGAGCCTCGGAAATGAATGAGGATGCGGCAATGACATTGACCTGCTCGTCACGCTGCGTCCTGAATTTAACCACGGCGACAGCATGGTTGCCTTCCACTTCATCCGACTGCACCATTGACTTTCCGTCCTGAACCATCACGACAGATTTTCCGTCATACACCGTAAAACTCTCCAAAGGCTTGTCGAACTTGACGACGAACCAGTTGCGGAAATTCTCCGGCACACCGCCGCTGTTGCGTGTAGTGTAGCCGACTACGGCATTTTCTTCTGGGATGACCTTTATGTATGAGCCTTTGTCATAGGCATCTATCACTATGCCCGAAGTTTCGCTTTCGGGGAATGTGAAACGGAAGGCTGCTGCCCTGTCGGACGGGGCAAGTTCAGCGTTGATGTCGTGGTCGGCGAGATAGACCTGATAGTAGTAAGGCTTTGCGGTCTCCGACTTGTGTGAGAACCAGCTTGCACGGGCTTCCTCGTCAACCTTTGAGGCATCCTTGACAGGCATTATGACGAACTGGCCGTAGTCGTTTATCCACGGGGACGGCTGGTGGGTCTGCTTGAAGCCGCGGATGAGGTGCGCGTCATAGCGGTAGGTCTAGCCGTCGCCCATTTTACCGGTCTGTGGCGTCCAGAAGTTCATTCCCCACGGGACTGCGGTAGCAGGATAGGTGTTGCCTGTGGAGAATGCGTGTTCAGAAAGGGTGCCCATGAGGGTGGTCACGTAGTCCGCCGGCGCACTGACAGTCGTGTCGGGCCGGGAAGAAGTGCCGCATGACACGG
>CALVDU010000094.1 GCA_944326375.1 uncultured Bacteroidales bacterium
CGATTATGCCGCCGGCATTGCCTGCAATGCCTGAAGCCGCAATCACAGACGATGCCACGGAACAATGTTCGACCCAACCGTGGTTTACGCCTGATATTCCGCCTGCGGCACCGGCACTTCCGGAAACGGACACTTCAACGCCCATGACATTGCTGTCGAATATGCGGAAACTGTTGTTGCCGGCCACGGCACCTGCATAAGCTTCAGCGGAAATTTTCAAGGTTTCGGATCCCGACGAGCGTACAACACAATTCTCTATCGTACCCAGATTGAAACCGGCTATCGCTCCAGCACACCCGTTTGAAGCGGACGTTGTGATTTCATCCGCCTCTACCGTAAGATTACGGATGACGGCACCTGCCTGCACCGAAGCAAACAATCCTGCATACGGAGCATCTCCGGAAACGGAAAGTCCCGATATCGTGTTGCCGTTCCCGTCAAGCGTTCCGGTAAAGCCGTCCGGTGCAGCCGGAGTCCAGTTTCCGGTAAGGACAATATTGTCTTCAAGAACAGCTTTCGAAGAAGGGGCAGCATCAAGCCCGCTCATCCATTTCGTAAAGTCTTCAGCCGTAGATATATGAGTCTCGGAATCCTTTTCCGGCCTTATCTCTCCGAGATTCAGGACTCCGGATCTCTTAAGTTCTACCGGGTTGCTGCCTGTCACGGCATAACTGTTCCCGTCCTTGTCCGAAAAATACAGTTCAAATCCATTCAATTTCACTGGAGCAAGCACGAAACAATAGGTGTTCCCGGGCTTCATGGTTCCTGAAAGCAGTACGGAAGATGCTCCGTCCTGACCGACCGTCATATAAGGATCCTCCACATCAGGAACCGTCACTGAAACATTGCCGGCAAGGAGTTCACCGGCGGCACCTTTGAAACCTGCACTCACAAATTCAGGACTGTCGCTGGAAAGGGTGAATTTTACCACCGCGCACAGATTTTTGAACACCAGTTCATTATCGGAAGTCACGGCGACAGCGAGATTGGTCCCGTCGCCAAAAGTGCCGGAAACGGCTTCCTGCCTGAAAGGCAGATATGCGCTGACCGTTCCGGATACATAATCGTATGTTGCGTTTTCCTGATATGGATACAGAGCGACATAGGAGTCAGAAGGCACTATTTCCGCACCGAACACCGCCCTTTTTCCGTCCACTGACACTGCATCAAACCTCACTCCCGACTTCTCTTCCGAAGATGGAGAAAATACTCCAATGGAATCATTTGCCGACCAGTGCACCTCATTCCCGCTGAGGGAAGTCTTCGTCTGCGACGCGTCCGAAGACTGCGCTACAGCCCCGAGTTCCACATAAACAGGAGTCTTCTCCTCAACGCCGGCCCCTTCAGGCGCATTTTTCTGGCATGACACCGCCATAAGTACAACAACAGCACCAAGTGCATAAACAGATCTTTTCATTCCAATGCCCTCCTACCATTCATAAGTTTCTTCGGAAAAATCTTCCGTGACTGCATCCTTGAGGCCGGTATTGGCAAAGCCGCTTTCCGTTTCCACCGTCTCCACATCAATTTCGGGAGACAAATAATTGTCCGATTTCATTTTTTGTCGATTTAATCCTTGAATGTAAAGAATATATCCGACAAAAGCAAATATTACAGGACAAACAGTCCGGAAGGGCAGGTACGGGGCAGGCATCTCAACGTCACGCTACGGTCCGGACCGGAATCCCTGATGGCGGCGGAAGAAGCATCGAACGCCAGCCTGGGAGTGTTGTTGTTTTCGCTGAGATGGCAGAGAAAAATATCTTTCACACGGCCTGAACGGCATATACGGGCAACTGCAGCGGCACATTCATCATTGCTGAGATGGCCGTTTCCCTGCATTATCCTCATCTTCAGTTCATGTGTATACGGGCCTGAGACCAGCATGTCCACGTCATAGTTGGATTCCATCACTACAATATCCGCATCCGAAGCGTATTCCACAGCCTCGTCAGTCATCCGTCCGAGGTCGGTCATGATCACGAAGCGTTTTTCTCCGAAAGCGAGCGAATACCCCACCGTCTGGGTAGCGTCATGCGGCACGACGAAACAGGATACTCCGATACCGGAAATATCCGCCTGCTCCCCTTCATGCAGCACATTACGGCAGGATGATATGGAGGAGGCCGTGAACGGATGCCGGGACAGGGCATTGTGTATGGTTTCGGTTGTATATACGGGCTTGTACAATTTCTTGCAAAACGAGCCAAGATGCCTGATATGGTCCAGATGATCGTGTGTCACGAGTATCGCAACGACCTTGTCCATGTCCAGTCCATTGTCGGCAAATGCCTTCTTCAGCCGTCGCAGGCTTATGCCGGCATCTATCAGCAGCGCCGCATCCTCTGTCCCGACATAATAACAGTTTCCGCAGCTGCCGCTGGAAAAACTCATGAACTTCAGCATTGTTCAAGTTCCTCCAGCCTGTTTTTCAGGACCTTGGCAAGGTCTGTCCCCTGAACATAAAGAACGGCATTCATCCCGACCTTCTCCGCAGCCTCCACATTGGCGGCGGAATCATCGATGAAAAGGATGCTGCCGGCAGGACAGCCGATTTCTTCAACCACCGTCCTGAACATTTTTTCAGAAGGCTTCTGCATTTTCATCTCATAGGAAAGGAAAAGCCTTTTGAAAAGTGTATCGAGAGGATATCCTGACTCAGAAAATATGCGTCTGGACTTTTCCATCGAAATCGGATTGTTGTTGCTGAGAAGATAAAGGTCATAGTCCTTCCCGAGTTCCGAAAGCAGCTCAGGCTTGTAAGAATCCATGCGGGTAAGGAGTGCCCATACGGAACGGTCCACATCCCCATCAGTCGAACCGGGCGCGGATGACTTCAGAATTATGCGCCTGAATTCTTCCGGAGTTATGAGCCCCTCTTCCAGTTCGGAATATATGCCTTTCTGGTGGCTGGCATCAAGAAAAGAGTCTGCGTCCTTGAAAGACAGGTTGTCGGCAAACGCCTTCCTGCACTTTTCAAGGTCGAGATCAATAAGGACTCCACCCAAATCGAACACTAAGGCTTTTATCTTTTTATCGTCAGTTTTCATCTTCACAATATTTTTTGATCACACTGTATGCCTCCGGCAGCCCGAGTTCACCCGCACGGGACAGGTCTATGCATCCCTTTTCCCTGTCTTTCAGATAAATGAGGACCAAACCCCTGTTGAAATAGGCATCACCCATGTACGGATAAAGTTCTATCGCCTTCGTATAGCTTGCAATGGAATTGACATGCTCGGCAGAAAGACAATACAGGTTGCCGAGGTTAAAATGCAGATAAGGTATGTCGGGGACAATCTCCACGGCCTTCTCCATGTCGGAGATTGCATCTGAATAGTCGTATGTGCTGGACACCTGATCCCTGACCCTGGCCCTGGTATTTCCGGAATCATCCATGGTCAGCACCTGTACGTTGCTTTCTATCGAAGAGATGAATTCTATCATCCTGGCCCGGAGCGCAGCCCGGTTCATGTAATAGAATGCGGCATAAAGCCTTTCAAGGTCGGAACCCCCGTTTTCGGCGGCCTCGATTGCATTCCCGTAATAAGACAGGGATGAATTGTACTGCTGCATTCCCGCCTCGTATATCGCCCTGCAGAATTTGCCGGACGGAGTCTCTCCGGCGGCTGTACCATAGAGGGCCGCTTCCGCTGAAGCAAGCACGGAATCCGATACGAGCGAGTCTGAGGAAGATATTTCGAGTTCAACCGGAGCATCCTGAATGAAACGGGAGATAAGAGGATTCTCATATCGGTGTTCAAGCGCATAGCGCACCTGTTCCCCGTTACCCCTGAACACGAACTTGTACATAGGGCGCAGACGCACATCTATGTCCCTGTGCTGCAGAAGTTCGTCGTTGAAATCCTTTTGGGCGAAATCGGCATCAAGAGCGAGAAGAGAGCTGTATTTCCTCGTGGTGTCGGCAAAGGAGGCTTCTCCGCTGCCTGTCTTGTCCCTGTATTCCTGCACTTTCTGCTGCGCAATGTCGTAGTCTTCCTTCGAAGACTTCATATCTCCGGTCAGGCTCTTCACGTATGCCCTGTTCATGTATGCCTTTGCAAAGTCAGGATACAGTTCTATCGCCCGGTCATAGTCTTCTATCGCATCCTGATAACGCCCCATTTCTATGAAAATGGAAGCACGGTTGAAATAGGCAAGGACATTCTCCGGATTGATGTTCAGGACGCGGTCCATATCCGAAAGAGCCTCCTCGTATGCTCCGACCTGTGCATGAATCAGTCCCCTGTTGTAGAGGGTAAGGGCATTTCCCGGCTCGTCCCTGAGGACCCTGTTCAGGTCGGCCATAGCGGCGTTATAGTCGCTCATTTCATAGAGCATGATGGCACGGTTGAAATAGGCGAACGTGTTGGACGTGTCCAACTCTATCGCCCTGTCGAGGTCTGCAAGGGCCTTTTCATATTCATTCTGAGCAGCATAGACACGTCCCCTGCGGATGTATCCCTCCGGGTCGAAACGGTCCAGTTTGATCGCCTTGTTGTAGTCGGAAAGGGCCTTGACCGTGTCCTTGAGAAAAAGCCAGCTCGCCCCCCTGTTGAGATATGCAGAAGGGTCCTTCGGTTCCTTCCTGATGTATCTGTCGAAATCGGATACGGCCTTGTCGAACTGCTGGGAAAGAAAATAGGTCACTCCCCTGCTGAAATACAGTCCGATGAAACCGGGCCGCAATTCTATCGCCCTCTCATAGTCTGCAAGGGCCTCATCGTACCGGCCGGAACGGCTGAGCGTAATTGCCCGATAATGATATCCGGATGTGAATACGGGATTTATGTCAACGGATGTGTCGAAGTCCTGATACGCCCCCCTTACGTCTCCGAGGTTGTACTTTGCTATTCCCCTGAAGAAATACGTGAGATAGTTGTCAGGGTCGAGGGTGGCGAGAATGTTGAAGTTCTCTATTGCCTGGGCGTATTTGCCGTCGGCAAGCGCCTGACGTCCGCGATAATAGAATACGTTGGTGTCGTATTGTGCCGACAGGTCATAAACTGACACGGACAGCAACACGACGAGACCGAAGAGTATTTTCTTCAAGCAGGACATCTTCTCGCAAACAAAAATTTCCGTTTGAACGTTTAATTTTATATTTTTGACCCTCCAAAACAAAAGGAGGACAAATATAGGTAAAAGCCGAGTGCAGAGCAAATGTTTTTTGCTTTGCCGAGGCGCAATCCTATATGCGGCAAAGCCGAATAATGTTTTTTGCTTTGCCGAGTATAATCATTTACCGTGCCCAGTACACAAAAATGAGAAAAAAAATCATCATCTGCATACTGCTGTCCATTGCAGGAAGTGCATCTGCACAAAATTTCTGGATTACCAACGACGATGCGGCGGACAATCTTGTATGGGAAGAAAAACTATACCGCAGAATAGAATTTCTTGCTGACTCCCTGTGCCAGGGAAGGGCCACAGGCACAAGAGGCGGCACGGAAGCAGCATTCTGGATTACGGCCAGATTCAAGGAAAACGGGCTGTTGCCGATGTCGGGCACTTATGTAAAACACCTGTACGCAGGACAGGGACTCGTCGGGCACAACATCATAGGAATGATGCCGGGATCATGGAAAAATCCCTGCGACTCCTATATCATAATAGGGGCACATTACGACCACCTCGGCATCCTCGGAGGGAAAATGTACCCCGGAGCTGACAGCAACGCTTCCGGAACGGCAGCGATGCTGAGCCTGTCCGACATGTTCACGACATTGAAAAAGACAGGAAGGACATACGGGAAAAGCATCATATTCGTCGCCATCGACGCCAAAGAAATGAACATGGCCGGCTCACAGTCCTTATGGACAATGATAGACAAAGGGGAACTCACCGACCCCCTCTCCGGCAAACCGGTAACCAGGGAGAAGATATCACTGATGGTCAACATCGACCAGATAGGAAGCTCCCTTTCGCCGCTCAAATCCGGAAGAAAGGACTATATGATCATGCTCGGAGGGCATACCTTGGACAAAGGCTCCGTCGAACTGCTGCACATCTGCAACAGATTCTACGGCACCGGACTCGAACTTTCGGAAACATATTACGGAAGTGAAGAATTCACGAAGATATTTTACGGAATTTCAGACCATAAGATATTTGCCGACAACGGAATACCTGCAGTGTTCCTCACTTCGGGCATTACGCTGAACACATTCAAGACATACGACCTTCCGCAGACACTCGACATGGAAGTGCTGCGCAAACGTGTGATACTGATATTCCGCTGGATTGAAAAACTGCTGAAATGACGAGCCTCCTGACTCAGCGGAGAAGTTCGTTATATATCTCGATGTAGCGACGGGCCGTACGTTCCCATGAAAAACTCAAGGCATGGTTCCGCATTGCCTCAAGGTCAATCCCTCCATTCTCAAATATCGACATGCCCTGCCTGAACTGCGCCCGCATCTTGTCCGGGTCGAAATCGTGATCGAAATAAAAGGCATTGTTGCCGCCTATTTCAGGGAGAGCGGTGCGGTCGGAGAGGAATATAGGCTTCTGATAATACATCGCTTCAATTACGGGAAGGCCGAAGCCCTCCGCCACCGAAGGAAACATGAATGCGCTGCAATTCTTTATATACCAGAATTTGACAGCCTCCGTGACAGGACCTATTATGAAGACACGGGACTCAACGCCCCATTTTTTCGCCTCCTCCATTATCTTTTCCTCATAAGGAGACTTGTTCCCGGCTATCACGAGAAGATAGTCATTGTCTTTCAGAAGCGCAGGCAGCACGTGAAAATTCTTTTTCGGAAGGACCGTACCTATCGTAAAGAGGAATTTGCCGGCAGGCTTCCTTATGGGTGCCTCGATGTCCCCGTCAAACTGGTTCAGACCGTTATACACCACTTCCACATATTTTCCTTTAAGGTCCACATTGTTGAGAAGATCCATTCTCGTGCTTTCTGAAATGGTGACGATATGGTCTGCCCTGTCAACTCTTTTCTGTATAAGATTGAGATATTTTTCCTGTTTGTATGACGGCTTTTCGTAGAGAAAATTCAGATCATGGACCGTAAGCACCTGCTTTACAGGCTTTGGCGGGATATAGCGGGTCTGCTGATGTGCTGAATGCCAGATCTTCACGTCGGACATCCCCGGCATGAACAGCTTGTACACCGGAGTCACTGTCTTGTACAGCACATCATCCCCCCACCTGCCCCTCAGGGTTTTCGGAACGAAAAAACACAACTGGTCACGCAGCGCTGCCTTCTGCCGAGTCAGGCTTTTCGCAACGTTGTCGCAAAATACCGACAGACCGGTATTAAGGTGTTTCATGCGTTCACAGTCAAAGATAACCATAGACTTAAGTTTTGATTTTTTACAAATTTATATAATTTTGCAGAAAATACAATAAAAACGGCTGTCTTGCCGAAGTTTCAGCATTATTATGGTAGTGTTTGACTGCGAAAAAATGAAATTTCCCGACACCGGGCTTTTCTATTTCTGCGACAACCTGGGCAAAGCCCTGAAAAAGGAAATTTCCGCAAACGGAGCCACGGAACTTGCATTCTATCTGCGCAAAAATCTTGTCGGCAGATTCGGAAACGGATGCAAATACATAGAATACAAACCATTCCACAAATACTTCCTTCCTTTCGGAGGAAAGGGAGACTCCGTATGGCACACAGCGTTCCAATTTCCGAAGGCAATGCCGTCCAAGGGCAATGTCGTGCTTACAATACATGACCTGAACTTTCTGTATGAAGCCGACGAAAAGGTCAAGGAAAAGTGCATAAAAAAAATCAACAGATACGTCAGGCGGGCATCCAGAATAGCGGCAATTTCCGAATACACCAAAAAGGACATACTGGAGCATCTTGATGTCGGAGGAAAAACGGTTGACGTGATA
>CALVDU010000095.1 GCA_944326375.1 uncultured Bacteroidales bacterium
ACCGTGCACTTGGATACGCCAAGGCTGTCCGCTATCATCTGTAAAGAAACCTTTTTCATCATGTGGCTATAATCCGACATCAAAGGTATGTAATTATTTTTTAATTGCCAAACCGATTAACTAATTTTTTCGAAAAATTTTTGATTTTATGCCCCAGAGTATTGCGAGAAGCGGATTTGAGAGTTATTTTTGTCTACGGTTTAAGCAATTTATGCACAGAAGCCCATCAGAAAAGGAAGAACAAATGAAAACCCGACACCAGCACGCACCAGAGAAAACCGCAAACAAAGGTGTTCCGCCAATGGCACTACTGCCTGAAGCGGAGAATGTGGACATCGAAGACACTGTCTTAAGATACCTTGACGGAGAATTTGACCTGATTTGCGTGCTCGGGCCCACAGCGTCGGGAAAAACGAAATATGCCGTCAAAATAAGTGAAACGATTAGGCAAATGTCCGCCGAAGGGAAAATTGTTTCAGGCACAGGTGCTGAAATCATTTCTGCCGACTCCCGGCAGGTGTATCGGGGAATGGACATCGGCACAGGCAAGGATTTGGGCGAATACGGCGACATTCCGTATCATCTGATTGACATCGCCGACGCCGGCACACAATATAATATATATGAGTACCAGACAGACTTCGAGAAAGCCTATACTGAAATTATCGGAAGGGGGAACATTCCCGTCCTGTGCGGCGGTTCAGGGCTTTACATCGAGGCTGCGACATGCGGCTATTCGCTCCCTGATGTCCCGGCGAACCCGGAATTGAGGGCTGAACTTGAAAAAGAGGACACGGAAACGCTGATACGGAAACTCGCTTCCCTGAAGCCTCTCCACAACAGCACCGACTACGACACGAGGAAACGCCTCATCCGTGCCCTTGAAATCGCAATTTATGAATCCGAACATCCGCTCACACACCGGACGAACCTCCCCAAAAGGACATTCTTCATCGGTACACTCGTTTCCCGGGAAGAAAGGAACGAAAGAATTGACAGACGTCTCGACGCTCGGCTGGAAGAGGGGATGATTGAGGAGGTGCAGCATCTGCTCGACAGCGGAATCCCTGCGGAAAACCTGATTTATTACGGTCTGGAATACAAGTTTGTCACGCTTTATCTTACCGGCGTATTAAAATATGACGAAATGAAGAAACTCCTCGCCATAGCCATCCATCAGTTCGCAAAGCGGCAGATGACATGGTTCCGCGGCATGGAGCGCAAAGGCATCACAATCCACTGGACCCGGCCTTGAGGGCTCATGCGGCATCAGCGTTCCCGACACTAATCCTCCTGCTCATAATAATAGGAATAGTCAATGCCTTTCATGAAAATCTCCCTGTCATCAATCTTGTCCGTCAAAGCCCGGGACAACAAATGACGGATTCTTCCACTGTCAACCTGACTTTCTATCATGGCATCCAAATATTCTTTTTTACCGATTTTGCTCCAGTCAACACACATTCCCAACCTTTTCTTCAAAATTTGGTCAAGCCACATACGTGTGCTACGTCCATTGCCTTCCATAAAAAGGATGAGCGGCATTCATTTCCACATATTTGTCCACAATCTCATCAAACGTGGTTTTCGGCATCTGGTCTATGATCTGCAGAGCATTGTCCAAATATTGGGCAAGACAAAAAAGCGTATTGCCTTTTGAAATGGTCTTGGTCCGAATTTTCCCTGCAAAATCATATAGACCGCCAAAAATGTAGGCATGGATTTGCTGCAATGCCTTAGTGGTCCCGATATCCTCGTCATTAACCAAATTACTTTGCAGGAAAGTATATGCCTTTTTCTTGCTCCGTCCGTCAATAGAATTCTCGCTATATGTAAACCAGTCCAGGAAGTCCGTTGCCATCCTGCTCGGAATAGCCTTGACCAATTCCATTATGTCATCTTGCGCAAAACAGTCCGTAGCATATCTTTTTCCGTCGGACGCAGACATTTTCAGTTGTATACATTTTGAATACAACTCACTTCCCTTACTTTTCAGACGGCTTTTCAATGTACCCCAGTATATTCTCGGACGAGGACTGTCCGTTATCGCCGCAACAATGTCCACAGCAGAAAAGTACCATCTGGAATTTGTTTCATCCCAAATGGCCCGGACTTCTTTATCCTTATAAAAGCGTATGGAAATCTTGCTCATGCGGCATCAGCGTTCCCAGAGGTCGGGATTCCAGTCGGGGCTGGCATAGGGCCCTTCATGGTCAATGACAAACGACAGGAACGTAATCGGCAGCCCCTGCGACAGATACTGCTTCTCATAGAACGTCTGCACGGCAAAAAGGGCATCCACTGCATCTCGTCCGCACACGGACATCAGACCGCTTCCATACAGCATCTCCCGCCCGCTGCCGTAAAGGTCGGAAGTCTGCGCAAGAATCCGCAGCCCGTTCTGCTCTGCAATGGCCTTGGAATACTCGAAAAGATACCTGCTGTCAGTCTTGAGATGCACAATCCCTCCCGGTTTCAGGAAATTCCGGTAACGCGACAGAAAAAGCGGAGAAGTCAGGCGCTTCTTTTCCCTGCCTATCTGCGGATCGGCAAAAGTAATCCAGATTTCGGACACTTCCTCCGGAGCGAACAGCGACTCTATGAACTCGATGCGTGTCCTGAGAAAGCCGGCATTCGCCACCCTGTTTTCATTGACGAACTTCGCCCCTTTCCAGAGCCTCGCCCCCTTGATGTCCACTCCTATATAATTGAACGCCGGATTACGCATCGCCAAATCGACAGTGTATTCACCCTTTCCGCAGCCCAATTCGACAACAACGGGATTGTCATTTCTGAAAAAATCCCTGTTCCAATTACCTTTCAGAGGATGGTCATGCCCCAGCACATCCGCAGTCGTCGGCTGCACCAGACAGGCAAACGATTCATTCTCCTTGAATTTCCTTAATTTATCCTTACCCATAAACAATTGCCCTGTCTAACAGATAAACTCAATGCCTGCTCAAAATAAGCCCCAGCCCCCGGAACCCCGGAATTGATTCATCCTCTGGAATGCGCACAGATACTGTCCATATTCCGAACTCGGAAGGATGTATCCCTGACCTGTAATCCTGCATGAATTCCCACGAAAGGGAATCCGACGTAGTGAAAGCAGACCTGCAGAGATATACCGTCTCCCCATATTCCTTTCCCGAGGGGGACACCAGCAAAATTTCCGTACGGATATCCCCTTCTGAAGCAAATTCACGCCGGCTGCAATCGATCCTTGTATATAAAGACATGTCATAAACCGACAAAGAGTCGGACATGTCTGCAGAAAATACATATCTTCCGTCTGTCCTGTCCCCGAATTTCACAAACTGTTCCTCCGAAGACGGTCCGGAACAGGAAAACAGCATCATCAGGAACGCTGCTGCCGCAGAAACGAACATTCCCTTCATTGCTGTGTCTTTGTCCCGCCGTCCTGCGGGGCGGAATTAGACTTGCGGTTATGTTTCCTGTTCTTGTTTTTGCGCTTGCGCTTTCTTGCCTCGTCGAATCTCGTGATGCTGTCATCCCCAACGGCAGAAATGAACTCAGGAGCGACAGGCTCAGGTTCAGACTTCAGCGACTCCGGCTTTATTCCGTTTTTGTTCATCTTCTGTATTTCACGCACTTCAGCTGCGCTCAACGTAAAAAGATTGGACAATGAGTGCGGATCATAAGAAAAACTCATCTGTTCCTTCAGGATATCCGTCTTCATCAGATACGCCAGGCCGTCCTGGAATTCGAGGGGAGCGGAAACCTTTGGTATCCTTGACTGGGCATCGATGTAAGACGCTGTCTCATAATTGAGACAACACTTCAGTTTGCCGCATTGTCCCGCCAGTTTCTGAGGGTTGAGAGACAAGTCCTGGCACCTTGCAGCCGCTGTGGTGATGGACTGGAAGGCAGATATGTAGTTCGAACAGCAAAGTTCGCGTCCGCAGACTCCGAGACCGCCAATCAGCCCGGCTTCCTGCCTTGCCCCGATCTGCTTCATTTCTATCCTGATCCGGAACTCTTCTGCAAAGACCTTGATCAGTTGGCGGAAATCCACCCTGCCGTCGGCAATGTAATAGAAAATCGCCTTTGTCCCGTCACCCTGGAATTCCACATCCCCGATTTTCATCTCCAGTCCGAGCTCCGCTGCAATCTGCCTCGAACGGATCATCGTTTCATGCTCCCTTGCTATGGCTTCCTGCCATTTTTCTATGTCGAACGATTTTGCCTTACGATAAATCCGTTTGAATTCCGTTGCGGCGGGATCTATTTTCTTGCACACCATCTGTCTTGCCACTACGGGGCCTTCCAACGTCACTATTCCCACATCATGCCCGTTTGTGGCTTCGACAATCACAATGTCCCCCATTTTCACCGTCTGGCCGGAACCGTTCACATATATCCCTTTGCGCGTATTCTTGAAGCGGACTTCAAAATAATCCTTATACTGTTCCTGGTTTATTCCGGAAAGCCAGTCATAGACTTCCAGTTTGCAGCATCCCTGCCTGTATGAACAGTTCAGTTCCCCGTCATCGCTGCGTGACACCACACATCCGCGGGAACAGTCATATTGTTTTGTCTCATTATTTTTTTCCATACGTCAAATGCTCAAAAACATTTTATCAGCGAGGTCGCAAAATACAATCTTCGCATTAACATTCCTTTCGAGAAGCATCACAGACTCGTCAACAAGCCTCGAAGACCTTGCGCAGAACTCAGGGCCGCACTTTGCCGCGACAGAAGAAAAAAACGCCGCCTCCTCCTCGTCAGCATGCGCCGCCCGAGCCATATCGTGCTGAAAAAGAAAGATCTTCCGCAGACACTCCCCTGCAAAGATACAAAACGCTTTTTGTTTTTCCCGAGACTCCATTGCCGAGATCTGCTCGGAAGCCTCCAATACGGGCGTCAGATCACGTGACACGATGCCGTTCATCAGATTCCTGAAAATCGACATGAACTCCTCGTATTCTTCCCTGTCTCCCAACTCCCTCAATGCCACGCCTATGCTTCCTCCACACAATGCCGCCCGGCTTTCCGACAGATGCCGGTCTTTCCCGAACTGTCCGACAAGCGCTTCTGCAACCTCCTCCTGAGAAAGAGGCGACACCCTGATGCTCTGACATCGGGACATTATGGTCTGCAGCACCTTGTCCGGATTATGCGTGACAAACAGAAAAACAGTCTTCTCGGGCGGTTCCTCTATCGCCTTGAGCAGCCTGTTCGCCGTCTCCGCATTCATCTTCTCCGGAAGCCACACTATGATGACCCTGTACCCGTCCCCTACGGTTGCAAGGGAAAGCGTTTCCAGAATATACTTCGCTTCAGCAACGGCTATCATCCCCGACTTGCCTTCGATTCCGAGTGCGGAATAAAGTTCACTCTCCGTAAAATACGGATTCCCGGACACGAGCGGTCTCCAGTATTCCAGGTATGACGATGATGTAGGCTTTTTGGAAGCATCTGCCTTGGAACCGGTATTTACCGGAAAAACAAAATGAACATCCGGATGTACGAGATGCTCCATTTTACGGCAGGATGGGCATGCTCCGCAGGAATCCCCGTCTTTCCTGTCTTCACAATTCAAGTACTGGGCATAAGCCAAGGCCAGAGCCAGGGCTCCGCAACCTTCGTTTTCGTAGAACATCATGGCGTGTGCAATCCTGCCCGAATCACACATCGTCGTCAGCGCCTTTTTTACGTCGCCGTGTCCTATGATGTCCGCAAATCTCATCAATTCCGTCTTTTTGCCACATAATGGGCAAGTTCGCAGAGCAAGTTCTTCGCTTCCGAATCAGGAAGGACAGACAATGCCGCAATCGCCTCGTCCACAAAACCGTCAAGTTTGCATGACGCATAGCCTATCCCGTCGTGGCTTTCCACAAAAGACAGGATCTCATTCCTGAATTCAGGATTTTCATGTATGCCCGCCACCATTTTCCGTATCCGTCTCTCTTCAGATTCCGGACAACGTGCCATCGCCCCGAGCAAAGGCAAGGTAATTTTCTGCTCGAGAATATCCACACCCAAAGGCTTGCCCACGGAAGCATCCGTAGTATAGTCGAAGATGTCATCCCTTATCTGGAATGCAGTCCCGAGACAGGAAGCATACCTCCTGACGGCTTCCTCCACTTCTTCGGATGCGGACACGGAAATAGCCGCCGACAAGACTGCAGATTCGAACAGAGATGCAGTCTTGTAATATATTATCCTGTAATAGTCCGCCTCAACAGTATCCCCCGAAGACGCCTTCTGCAGCTGGAGCATCTCCCCTTTCGCAAGATCGCTGAGAGTCTTTGCGAAAATCTTTATGACACGCAGGCTCATCCTCTCCGATTCGAGAATCATGTTCATGGCAGCAACCAGCCAATAATCCCCCACGAGGACGGAAACCGAAGGACCCATCAGGGAATTTATTGTGGGCACCCCCCTGCGGCAGTCACTTTCATCAGCCACATCATCATGCAGCAGCGTGGCATTGTGCAGAAGTTCGGCAGCGGCAGCAAATCTGCAACTGTCCTCATTGACTTCCCCTCCCGAACACGCCTTGGCCGCAAGCAACGACAGCATCGGACGCAACTGTTTGCCGGGATTGGAAAGGATAGACCGGTTCGTGCTGTCAAGCAATTCTATGTCGCTCTGCAATGCCCTGTCTATATGTCCAGTTACGGCAGTCCATGCATCTCCGAGATATGATTTGATATATTCTATGTCCATTCTCAGAACAGGAGAGCAGCGGTAAGCGTAAAGCCTCCGAAATTACTGTTGGACATGATATTCCTGACGGCCTGGTTGAATCCGCCGGCATCAATGTCGACCTTCAGGTCATAAAGTGAGCCCAAGTTCCAATTGTATCTGCCTATGAGCTGGAATTTCCATATTTCAAGACCTATTCCCACTCCTATCCCATACTCGAACCTGTTCAGTGCCGCCGAATCCCATACATTGACAAGACTCTGCGTCTCAATGCCCGGAACATTTGCAGAAATACGGTTATGCAGACCGTAGCCTATATACGGAGTGATGTCGAGAAATGGCCTGAAAAGAAGGAGATCCGGGCCCCATTGCACAGAAACGGGGATTTCAATATAGCCGACAGTCAAGTCATTGTTCATTCCGGCACCTTCATAATTTACCCCTCCTAACTTTGCCCCTTTCACATTGTACAGCAAAGCCGGCTGTATCGAAAACCCGAGAGGAAGTTTCAACTGGTATGTCACTCCCGCATGGAATTTCGTCATTGAACTCCTGTTGATGGACTGGGCTTCTATCTTTGAAAAATTGATGCCGCCCATCACACCGAAACGGCCCTGTGCAAAAGCATCACCAGTCCCGACAAGGACAAACACCGCTGCCAGGACTGCCGGAAATAAAAACTTCTTCATATTCCGAACACTAAAGCAAAGAATCCAGTTTCTGGGCAATATTGGCTTTCGGCATGTTGCCCACAAGCCTGTCCACCAGTTCGCCGTTCTTGAAGAAAAGCAGGGTCGGGATGCTCATTATGCCGAATTGCACGGGAACTTCAGAGTTTTCGTCCACATTGCACTTGCCTATTACGGCCTTGCCCTCATATTCCTCCGCAAGAGCCTCCACAGTCGGGGCCAGCATTCTGCACGGACCGCACCATGTAGCCCAGAAGTCTATCATGACCGGCTTGTCCGTATTGATTATTTCTTTGAAATTTGCGTCTGTAACTATTTTTTCCATAATTTTATTTGTTTGCCGCCGAATCCCGGCGGGGTTATCCTTTTTATCCGGTACCTCAGAAAAGCATTACCGCCAATGAAATTGTGTAACCGCTGAAGTTCGACTCGGAAAAGAGCGTCCTCAAGGTCTCATCGGCAATATTGCCGCTGCCCAGCCGACCGAAACTCCAGTTATATTGCGCCGTCAGCTGAAATCGCCACAACTGCACACCAAGCCCGGCCCCGACTCCGTACTCGAACCTGTTGACATTGTTCCATGCATACGAATTGCCATGAGCATCCTTCAGATCCTTTGAAATGGCATAGCCTATGAAAGGTGAGCCCTGCAGGAACACACGTATGTTGCCGTCAAGGAATCTCGGCCCCCACTGGATATTGACCGGGACTTCAAGATAGCCCAGACCCAGAGCCTGCAGATTCGTATCTTCGACCCTGGTGCCTTTCACATGGAATATCAGGTCCGGCTGAATCGAGAACCATAAAGGCAGGTCGAACTGGAAGGCCAGCCCGGCCTGATATCCGAGATAATTCTTAACACCTTCAGTACTGAGGTTGGACACGTTGATTCCGGCCTTCAGCCCTATGTTTGCTGCAACGGCAGGAACGGCAACCGCCGACAACATCGACGCAGCCAGCAGAGTCATCAAAAACTTTTTCATAATCGTAGTCCTTTAGTCCAGTTACAAAGGTAATCAAAAGACGAGAGCAATGCAAGAGAGACCAGCAGTCATTCCGAACTTGTCGAAGAATATTGCGAGTAAGCGAGGGCAGAGAATGGTTACAATCCGAAATGCGCCACAGCCTTTGTCACACCCTCGTCATCCACCGTATCCGTAACGTAATCTGCATGGGACTGCACATCCGGCGAAGCATTGCCCATAGCCACACCGATCCCGGCATAGTCCAGCATCTCAACATCGTTGCCGCCGTCTCCGAAAGCCATGACCTCTTCCCTCCTTATCCCCAACCCTGATATCACCCTCTCAATGGCAACTGCCTTGGACATATTCTCGGGATTTATGTCAAGAAAACCCGGATGCCACCTCGACAGGGCAGAACCCTTCAGTGCCGGACGCAGATAATTCCTCTCCTGCTCCCCGTCAGCAAAAATGGTATATTGATACACCGGCTGTCCGAACGGCTCTCTGAAAGAAATTATAGGCGGCAGAGGCATCCGCACCATTTTCAGCACATCCCGGCTCTTGTCGTCAAGGAAATTCATCCCGACAGTACTCTCGAAGAATACGGCACACGGTATATGCCTGCTCTCCGCAATTTCAGCGACCTTTTCCGCATCCTCACATCCGACAGGACGGCGGAATATCACTTTTCCTCCGCTGTAGATCACCGCCCCGTTCATGCATATATACCCGTCGAACGGGAAATTTCCGAGATTGTCCATGGTCAGGAAATGCCTTCCGCTGGCAATGAACAGCCGTATGCCCTTTTCCTGCAGCCTCGCAAGCGTCCTGAGCGACCGGGCGGAAATTTCATGAGTCCTGAAACTTACCAGAGTACCGTCTATGTCAAAGAATATAGCCTTTATCATCTGATGCACTTTATTCAGATCTCCATCCATTCATACTCTCCGCCCCATAACCGGAGGAAGCGCAAGAATCCGTCACGCGAAACCACGACACTGGCAGTATTGTCACAAGGATGAAAACTGAGCCGGTCCGCAGACGAGAGGAATGAATCGAGAAAAAGTTTTACCCTGTGTCCGTTCGGATACAGTTCCTTTGGATCCGGATTTTCAGGAGCGATGTCATTTATGAGACCGAACGGGGAGACGGAACCCGGCAGGACGCCGAGACACCTGTCCATACGCTCCGGCGAAGCGAAAGAAAGTTTCCCCTGGTGAAGTTTGTGCTCAAGGCTGTGGATATCCAGATCCTTGTGGCACTCGAACACCACGAGATAATGCCTGTTGCCCTTATGATTCCTGAAAAACAGATTCTTGCAATGCACGGCATCTATGTCCTTCCAATATTCCAACGCCATCTCTATCGTAGGAAGCGGAGGATGCTCATGCAACTCGTAACCTATGGAATGCTGTTCCAGAAAGGAAAGCACCCTGTCTATTCTGGGGTTGCCTGTCATTTTGCCTTACTTTTGGCATAGTGCGTCGGCTGGGGCTTAGGTTTCTGCGGATGTACGATTCCTGCTGGCTTGCCGGCCTTGAGACTATATACAAGGATTCCTATGCCGATAAGGATGAACGGAATGCTGAGCCACTGGCCCATGTTGAGCACCATATTTTCCTCGAATCCGACCTGAGGCTCCTTGATGAACTCTATCAGGAAGCGCATGCCGAAAAGAACAATGAAAAATATGCCGATAATTGTGCCCCTTTTCAGCTTGTCCAACTTGTATTTATACATCCAAAGCAGCACGAAGCCGAGTATGGTATAACTCAAAGCCTCATACAGCTGCGTAGGATGCTTAGGCTCCGTTTCACCCCTCAACTCGAATATGAACCCCCACGGCAATGACGTCACATCTCCGTAAATTTCCGAATTACAAAGATTTCCAAGGCGGATCAAGGCTCCGGCAAAACATACCGTTATGCACAGCCTGTCGAGAATCCACAGCAAGTCGAAATCGTATTTCTTCCCGTAATGGTGTGCAAACCACCACATTGCAATGAACAGGGCAATCGTTCCCCCGTGGCTCGCAAGTCCGCCTTTCCACGGCATGAAAATCTCCCAGAATCCCTGCCAGGACCCGAAATAGTAGTCCGGCTGATAGAAGATACAGTGTCCGAGCCTTGCGCCGACGATAGTTCCGATCAGAAGCGTATACAGCAGAGGATCAAGCAACGAGACCGGCACTCCCTCACGCTTGAAGAACCATTTGAATATGAACCAGCCTATTACGAATCCCGACACGAACAGGACCGAGTACCAGCGCAATGAAAACGACCCGATCTGGAAAATTTCGGGGTTCATGTGCCAGTTTACATACAAAATATCCAGCATTGCGTTTCTTTGTAAATTATCGTTCTGCGGCAGCGGCTGTTCCTCCGTCGTCACCACAGGAATGCAAAGATAACATTTTCCCGCAATTATTTGAACAAGTCATCGGTTTTGGCGAAATAGCACATACACTAACTCGCCAAAACTTGTGTTTTTACCCAAGTTTTGGCGAGTTAAGCGAAATTCTAAAATACT
>CALVDU010000096.1 GCA_944326375.1 uncultured Bacteroidales bacterium
AGCAAAGCATGTCTGCCACAAAGCAGGAAATCGGGACGCTCATCACCGGCAAAATCGCCGACAAGGAAATCGCCTCGGCAATGACTTCGGCGGACTTCGTAAAAGAAATAATCCGTTCCGTGGCAAAGGCGTTCAACCCGGCAGACGACTCCCCTGCCGACATCGCACTCGTGCTTCCGGAATCCCTCAAGAAAGAACTGGAACCTTTCGTGAAGAAAGAAATCGCAGAGATTCTCGGGAAAAAGGTGGAAGCGACATTCTCGAAAAAGGTTTCGGGCGGCTTCACGATAGGCCCGAAAGACGGGGGCTGGTTCATCAGCTTCACTGACGAGACTTTCAAGGAACTCATATCGGGCTACCTCCGTCCTGCAACAAAGAAAATCCTTTTCGGATAACTCCAGCCACATGAACAATTACTACTATTTGGTGGCAAGCCTCCCGGACCTGACCAAAGATCGGGCCCTCGGGGAGGAAGATGCCGGATTCTTCATCAGGGAAATAAAGGCGAACTGTCCTCCGGGAGCATTGGCCGCAATCGAATTTCTGGAAAGCGGATACGAAGAGGCCAACCTGACGGAAGACTTCTACAGGAAAGCCTTGTCGCACAAGAACCGTTTTCTCAGGGAATGGTTCAGGTTTGACCTGAATGTAAGGAACGCAAAGGTAAGATACCTCAACTCTGCATTGGGCAGACCGGCAGGCAAGGACGTGATGCCCCTGGACGGAGGCGAATTCCCTCAATCGCAGGAGGTTGAACATGTCCTGAACGGGACCGACATCCTCGCAAGGGAAAGGGGCATCGACGACATCCTCTGGAAAAAGGCTGACGAACTGACCACATTCCATTATTTCGACATCGACACAGTCCTCGGATTCTTCGTGAAACTGAAAATCATCGACAGATGGCTCAGGCTCGACGAGGAAGCCGGACGCACCATGTTCCGGAAACTCGTGGACGAAGTCAGGGGCACCTTCAGAGGAATGGAAAGCGCACACACCGAAGAATAAAAACAACAAAAGATACACAGCATGAAAAGTACAGGAAAGGTTACGGGTATCGTTTCCAACCTTGTTACCGTAGAGACAAACGGCCCTGTGGCACAGAATGAACTGTGCTACGTCACGTGCGGAGACACGAGACTCATGGCGGAAGTCATCAAGGTAACCGGCAAGTACGCCGCAATACAGGTGTTCGAAAGTACCCGGGGACTCAAAAACGGCAACGAGGTGGAATTCGAAGGCAAGATGCTCGAGGCCACGCTCGGTCCGGGGCTGCTTTCGAGCAGTTACGACGGACTCCAGAACGACCTCACTACCATGACGGGAGTTTTCCTGAAAAAGGGAGAATACACCAAACCTCTCGACGAGACAAAACTCTGGGACTTCACCCCGACCGCCAAGCCCGGGGACAACGTCGTGGCGGCAGACTGGCTCGGAGAAGTCAAGGAAGGATGGCTTCCGCACAAAATCATGGTACCGTTCGCATTCAAGGGCGAATACACCGTAAAATCAATAGTCCCTGCGGGACAATACACAATCAATGACACAGTAGCCGTGCTCACGGACGAATCCGGAGAAGACCATGACGTGACGATGACGCAGAAATGGCCGGTAAAGGTGGCAATAAAAGGCTACAGGGAAAAACCTCGTCCAAACAGGATAATGGAAACTGGTGTCAGGGTAATCGACACACTCAACACGATAGCGGAAGGAGGCACGGGATTCATTCCGGGACCGTTCGGATGCGGAAAAACGGTGCTGCAGCACGCAATCGCAAAGCAGGGCGACGCCGAAGTCATAGTGATGGCCGCATGCGGGGAACGTGCAAACGAGGTGGTGGAAATCTTCGCTGAATTTCCTGAACTCATAGACCCTCATACCGGACGTCACCTCATGGAAAGGACCACCATCATCTGCAACACGTCCAACATGCCTGTCGCAGCACGTGAGGCATCCGTCTATACGGCAATGACAATCTGCGAATATTACAGGGCAATGGGACTGAAAGTCCTCCTGCTTGCGGACTCCACCTCCCGCTGGGCCCAGGCACTGAGGGAAATGAGCAACAGGCTCGAGGAACTTCCGGGAGCTGACGCATTCCCTGTCGACCTTTCGGCAATCATCTCCAACTTCTACGCACGTGCCGGAATGGTGGTGCTGAACAACGGACAGACAGGCTCTGTGACATTCATCGGTACGGTCTCCCCTGCCGGCGGTAACCTCAAGGAACCTGTTACGGAGTCCACAAAGAAAGCCGCAAGATGCTTCTACGCCCTCGAACAGAACAGGGCGGACAAGAAAAGATATCCGGCCGTCAATCCGATAGATTCCTACTCGAAATATCTCGAATATCCCGAAATCCGGGAATATCTTTCCGAAAAGGTAGGCAAGGGCTGGGCTGAAAAGGTCGAAAAGACAAAGAACATCATCCGCCGGGGAAAGGAGGCGAACGACCAGATCAACATCCTCGGAGACGACGGCGTGCCGATGAGTTACCATGACCTCTTCTGGAAATCAGAACTCGTGGACTTCATCATCCTCCAGCAGGACGCCTTCGACCCTGTTGACAGCCTCACTCCGATGGAAAGGCAGGAATACATGCTGAACCTCGTCCTGGACATCTGCGACAGGGATTTCAAGTTCGAGGACTACGAAAAATGCCGCAGCTTCTTCCAGGAACTCATCAACATCCTGAAGCAGATGAACTACTCCGAGTTCAGGAGCGACAATTTCAACAGATATCGGGAACAACTCAACAACATATTGAACGAAAATGGCAAATAAGGCATTCCAAAGAGTATATACGCAGTTGGAGGCGATTACCAAGGCGACAGTGTCGCTGAAGGCAAAAGGAGTCTCCAACGATGAACTGGCCACAGTGGACGGCAGGCTTGCCCAGGTGGTCAAGACAAAAGGCGACCTCGTGACCCTCCAGATATTTGCAGGGACTGAGGGAATCCCGACCAATGCCGAAGTTGCATTCCTCGGAGAGCCGCCTACACTGAAAGTCAGCGACCAGCTCGCAGGACGCTTCTTCAACGCATACGGACAGCCGATCGACGGCGGTCCTGAAATCGAAGGCGAAGAAAGAGAAATCGGCGGCCCGTCAGTGAACCCTTACAAAAGAAAGCAGCCGTCACAATTGATCCCGACGGGAATTGCGGGCATCGACCTCAACAACACACTCGTGTCAGGACAGAAAATCCCGTTCTTCGCAGACCCCGACCAGCCGTACAACAACGTCATGGCCCAGGTTGCACTGAGGGCTGACGTCGACAAGATCATCCTCGGCGGCATGGGGCTCACCAACGACGACTACCTCTATTTCCGCCATGAATTCGAAAATGCCGGAGCACTCGACAAAATCATCAGTTTCGTGAACACCACCGAGCAGCCGCCAGTGGAAAGGCTCCTCATCCCGGACATGGCGCTCACGGCAGCGGAATATTTCGCAGTGGACAAGAACGAGAAGGTGCTCGTGCTCCTTACCGACATGACCCTGTATGCAGACGCACTGAGCATAGTCAGCAACCGTATGGACCAGATTCCGTCAAAGGACTCCATGCCGGGCTCCCTCTACTCCGACCTTGCGAAAATCTACGAAAAGGCGGTACAGCTTCCTGACGGAGGCTCAATCACAATCATAGCGGTGACAACACTCAACGACGGAGACATCACGCACGCCATACCCGACAACACCGGCTACATCACCGAAGGACAATTGTACCTGAGGGCCGATCCGGATTCCGGAAAGGTCATAATCGACCCGTTCCGCTCCCTGTCACGTCTGAAACAGCTCGTGATAGGAAAGCAGACCCGCGAGGACCACAACCAGGTTATGAACACCGGCGTGCGCCTCTCTGCCGACGCACAGAACGCAAAGACGAAACTGGAAAACGGCTTCGACCTGAGCGACTACGACCTCAGATGCCTCGACTACGCCAAGGAATACGCCACAAGGCTTCTTGCAATCGACGTCAACATCAAGATAGACGAAATGCTCGACACTGCATGGGAACTCTTCGGCAAGTATTTCACCAAGGCCGAAACCGGCATCAGACAGGATCTGACAGACAAATACTGGCGCCAATCATAAAAGACTGAAATGGCTATTAAGTTTCAATACAACAAGACATCCCTGAACAATCTCGGCAAGCAACTGAAAATGCGCGAGAACGCCCTTCCTACCCTGAAGAACAAGGAATCGGCGTTGAGGCTCGAAGTAAGGTCGGCCAAAGAAAAGTCGGAGAGACTGATTGAGGAACTTGAAGCCTCCCTGAAAAGATACGATTATCTTGCATCATTGTGGAATGAATTTGAATCCGACCTGATCACGATCACCGACGTTGACCTGCGCACAGTAAAGGTAGCCGGAGTGAAAACGCCGGAACTGAAGGACATCCATTATGAGATAAGGGACTTCAACGCATTCGCCAAACCGGCATGGTACGCCGACGGGGTTGCAATCCTGAAAGAACTTTCGAGACTCGGAATCGAATCGGAAGTATATAAGGAAAAGAGCAGGATACTTGACTTCCAGAGGAAAAAGACAACCCAGAAAGTCAATCTTTACGAAAAGGTGGAGATTCCGGGGTATCAGGAAGCGATACGGAAGATCAAGAGGTTCATGGAGGATGAGGAAAACCTCAACAAGGCCGCATCCAAGATAGTCAAAAGCAGGCATGAAGCCGAAGAGGAGGAAGAATCATGATCACAAGGATGACAAAATACTCCTTCATCCTCCTGAGCGGAGAGACTGAAGAATTCCTGAAACGTCTTCAGGCACTTGGAGTCGTCGACATAACGAGATCCAAAAAACCTGTTGACGCTGCATCTGCCGCAATGCTCGACAAGGCAGCCGAGATCAAAAGGGCAATTGCCGTACTGGAAAAGGCCGATTGCACCGAAAAGGGTCCGGACGATGCCGTTGCCGACAACATTCCGCCAGAGAACCTCGTGCGGTTCATCTTCGATACCACATCCGAAATCGGTTCGCTCGAAGCCGAATACAACGCCCTCGTGTCCGAAACAAAAAAAAGGATGCCGTGGGGAGAATTCGATCTTGCGGCCGTAAGGAAACTTGAAGAAACAGGATACAGGTTCAGGTGGTATACCGTCCCGAAAAGCAAGTTCGATCCTGCCTGGGCAGAACTTTATCCGCTGCAGACGATAAGCGATGACGGGACTGCGGTATGGTTTGTCACCGTCTCCCCTGCCGATGAAGAATATTCGTTTCCGGCCGTCGAGACAACCGGGCCGGAAGGCTGCTGGAAAGAGACTCAAGACGAAGCAATTGCCGTAGAACAGAAAATATCCTCCGACAAAAGGATTTTGCTCAGGCTGAAAGACAGGATTCCGGAACTGAAGGCAGCATACGACAGAGAACTTTCTTCCCTGGATCTCTACCTCGCCGACGCGTCAAAAGAAACTGCCGCAGACGACATGATCACCGTGTTCACGGGATTTGCCCCGACTGAACTTGACGCTACGCTGTGCGCCGAATTCGACAAGATGGACATGGCGTATGTCAAGGAAGCCGCCGTGGAAGAGGACAATCCTCCTATAAAACTGAAGAACAACAGGTTCGCCCGCATGTTCGAAGTGCTTACCAAGATGTACGGAGTGCCGGTATATGGGGAATTCGACCCTACGCCTGTGCTTGCGCCGTTCTTCCTGCTCTTCTTTGCCATGTGTCTCGGAGACGCCGGCTACGGAATCCTGCTTCTTGCGGGAGGACTGTTCCTGAGCAGGACGAAAGGCAGCCTTGCAGACATGGGGCCTCTCGTGGCTACCCTCGGTGCGGGAACTATCGTGGTCGGCACGGTGCTGGGGACATTCTTCGGCATTCCGCTTGCGGAAGCCGCATGGGTGCCGCAATGGCTCAAAAAGTGCATCATCACGGGAGAAATCGCCGGATACTCGGCACAAATGGTGCTTGCCCTCGGAATCGGTGTGTTCCATATCTGCCTTGCGATGACCATCAAGGCTATAGGTTACACCAGGCGGTTCGGCTTCAAGGCCACGGTAAGCACATGGGGCTGGCTGATACTGATCATAGGAGGCATCTGCATTGCTGCCCTTGCCCTCCTCGGGGTCATGGATTCGGAAGTCACAAAATGGGCGGTCATCGTCATCGGCGGAATATCCGCCCTCGGGATATATGTCTTCAACACTCCGGGCAGGAATCCTCTCATCAATATCGGAGCCGGCTTGTGGGACACCTACAACATGGCGACAGGACTGCTGGGAGACGTGTTGAGTTATCTCCGTCTCTACGCTCTGGGACTTGCCGGAGGTATGCTCGGAGATGCATTCAACAACCTGGGAATGATGATAATGGACGGTTTCCACATACCGGGGCTGAACTGGATATGCTTCGCCCTTGTCGTAGTCCTCGGCCATGCGCTGAACCTTGCCATGTCATGCCTCGGGGCATTCGTTCATCCGCTGCGTCTGACATTCGTGGAGTATTTCAAAAATTCGGGATACGAGGGAAGCGGAACCCCTTACAACCCGCTTACAATAAAAGGCAATAATAATTAACAATCAAAATATCTAAAGTTATGCTAAACGTAATTCTTGGTTATCTCGGCTTGGGGCTTATGCTCGGCCTTGCCTGCATAGGCAGCAGCATCGGTACAACGATTACCGGAAACGCAGCTGAGGGGGCACTGAAAGTGAACCCTGAAAAGTCTTCAAGTTATCTGATCCTGTCTGCAATGCCCGCCACACAGGGCCTCTACGGTTTTGTGGCCTTCCTCACATGGCTCGGCAAGGACTTCGCCATTGAGGGACCTGTAATGTTCGGAGTGGGTCTCGGAGTGGGTCTCATCTGCCTTTTCTCTGCTATCAGGCAGGGGCAGGTTTGCGCCAACGGTATCGTGGGCGTGTCCCAGGGACACAACGTACAGGCCAACACTATGATTTATGCCGCATATCCTGAGTTCTTTGCAATTCTCGGACTTGTGGCTGCGCTGATGGTCTGAGGATTTTTTGCCGTCCCGAACGCAGTCCGGGACAAATACTGTAAAAAAAGTAAGGTGACCTTGTCTATATTTGACTTTGGGTCACCTTACTTTTTTATCAATCCTTCTCTTTACGGGATGGCCTGGATGAAGTCTGCGTAGAATTTCCAGTTCTCCGCTTCCTTATAAGCGTCTACCGACTCGGCGGGGACATAAATGGCGGTGAGGCGGGGCAATTACTGAAAACTAATTCTCCCGATTCGGGCACTTCTGTGGCCGGGCATGTGACGGTGGTCAGGCCAGTGCACAACATGAATGCATGAGGTCCGATTTTCTTTATGGTGCTCGGGATACTGATGCTGGTCAGTTCATAACAGACCGATAATGCCAGGTAATAAATATTTGCAAATTAAATCCAAACGGAAAACCGGATTTTTCTTAAAGATTGCAATGGCAAAAAAAAAAAACAGGGCCGTGCGTATGTTTGCACAGCCCCGCCTGAGAATCTGAATCGGGTTCAGACTTCTGAATCAAATCACTTCCAATGTTATTCAGCAGCCTGACCTGGGATCTGACCTTCCGGCATTACCCATACAGTCATATTGTCTGCAGTATTACCTGGGTCATGCTTTTTCATATCAAGATAGATGTCGTATTTCTTCCCGGACTCTGCTCCTGTTACAGTCATATTTGCTGAACCTGTATAATTCCATGCATAGGCAACATTACCTACTGTGCAATTTACTGCGCCGATTTCATAATACTCCCATGATCCGGTTGTCCTTATTTTAAACGCATCGCCAGTGAACTCAATACCTTTAGCAACAAGCCATCCGTTCTCGAGATACATCGGGAAATCCGTATTAAATAAAGTTCCGTTTATATTACCAATTACGCTGAATGCAGCAGTTCCGGTTTCAGTAATGATGACTTTCTTGGTATCTTCTATGAAATAGATATCGTAACCAGTTTCGCTCGGAGCAATACGAAGGGTTCCATCCTGTCCCTGATATGCACTATATGGCACAAGTTCCGGAACATCCGTGGTCTGTTCTCCGTAACCGATACCAAATATCTGGTTATCATCTTCCGCATAACGAATATTGAATTCATTATTATTTTCAGAAGCAATTACATTACTGCAAAAATATGTTCCATGACCGCCTTGAAGTTCAATCCATGTGCCATCTCCTCCGGTAATAGTACCATATATATTCCAACCTTGCGGAGTGTCAATTGTGAGCGGTGCATCGAAATTCTTGAATGTTCCTGCAATCAGCTCAATGGCAGCATCAGCAGTAGTCACGGTGGTGGAGTTGCCATTGCTTTCTTTTATTTCAAACCTGAATCCGCGGCTATAGCTGCCAGGGAAAAGAACGAAGTTGAAATATACTGGTTCTGATTCATTCAACGAAGGATAAGAACCGGAGCAATTCAAAGTCACAGAAGTTGAAGCCCCATCTGCAGCAGACATTACCGGATTTTCGCCACTGAAGTCAACTATAGCGGCACCGGCAAGCGGCTCTCCTCCTACAGATTCTATCGTAATTGATGCAATTGTTCCCACGCCTTTTAAAGGAAGCCTGAGAATTGTGGCAAGATTCTCAAATACATACGATTTGCCGTCGTCTGTCTTTGCTCCCATTGGATATAATGTCGGAAATCCATTCTTAGAATATGTCTGTTCAGACTCCAAGTTTGTGGATATCGTAGCACCAACGGGCGCATTGCTGGTCTGTGGATATATCGCATACGTAAAACCGGTCTGCGGTTCTCCCTGAGCCGTAAATGTGGCTGATTGTGTACCTGCTCCTGCTGTCAATTCGTATGTCCATGCCCTGTCTCCGCCTTCGTTGAACAGAGAAATATACTCAGCATTTTCCCAATTGATGTTTACACCGTCAAGAGTAGTCTTTGTACCTGCAGATATTGCACCTATTTCAGTCTGAGGCTCGGAAAATACAATGACTTCCTTGTTGTCTGGAATGTTATCCTCGCCATTACAGGTAATATTTTCTTTGCTGCAGCTGAAAGAAGCCGCAGCAACCAATGCCAAAGTCGGCACAAATAAAACTTTTTTCATTGCTTTAAGCTTTTTCCTGTTAAACTTAGTTTCCCCAGCCGATTGTTGCAGGGTCATCATACAATTCCTGAGTATCTCCAGTACCGCTCGCAGCAAAACCGGATTCTACTGCCATGTCGATGACGGATATCTCCGGTCCGACATACTCATTCTTGATTAAAATGTTCTTTTTCATTTTATTATGTAATTTAGTCAAAATTTGTCAGTCTTTCTTCTCTGCAGACTCCGCAGGAGAGGATGCAAAAACAAGCCATTTCCACGCGTCCAGAACTACATCCTCGCCAGCCGCATAAGTGCTTCCTGAAAAATATTCCTTCCCGGAACACGGAATGGCAAAGGAACAAGGCACGGAAGAGAGGTTGGCTGCCACGATGACCGTGTCGACTTTCCCGGTAAGGCTCTCCTCCGCGGACACGGCACGGGAGAACAGAAGCAGCCCGTCCGCGACTGCGGTTGAATCGGCTCCGGCAGGCAGATATTCAATCTTTCCGCCCTTCTCTCCGGAAGCAAGAGCAGGATGCGAATGATACAGAGCCGTCAGACTCCGGTAGAAATCAGACCATGAATTCCATTCCCACGCAGGCACAGGGTCCTTTTCGAAGAACTCGAACCTGTGGTCATAGCCCATTTCCTGCCCCGTGTAGATCAGAGGCTGCGCCGAAGGCAATACGAAAGTAAGCAATGCCATCACCTGCGCCGCGTCGCCCATACGTTCGAATTCGGTCCCGGCCCATGAATTTTCGTCATGGTTTGAAGTGAACATCAGCCGGAAAGCATTTTCCGGATAGTCTGCCGCATTTCTGGCGATATATGATTTAAGGTCAGAAACAGTCTTTTTTCCCTGTGCCACGGCGTTCATAAGATGGTGAAGTTCCCATGAGTATGAAGCATCGAAAGCGTCAGTGTGCAGTTCAGGGCTCTCGCCCTCTGCAAGGAAATACGTGCCGGGATAGTCACGGCGAAACTCCGGAAGGGTCTCCCGCCAGAAATCCACCGGAACTTCACACGCCATGTCGCAGCGGAAGCCGTCAACACCCTTGTCCAGCCAGAAACGCATCGCACGGCGCATCTCCTCCCTCATCTCAGCCTTGTCATAATTCAGTTCGGCGATGTCCGTCCAGTCATAGTTCACGACTGTGTTGCCGAGAGAATCCCTGACATACCAGTCCGCAGGCCTTTCGTTTATCCATACCGCATCCGGAGAAGTGTGGTTAGCCACCCAGTCCAGAATTACCTTGAAGCCTGCTTCGTGCGCCTTGCGGAGAAACTCCTCGAAATCCTCCATCGTACCGAACTCGGGATTTACCGCACAATAATCGGAAATGGCGTAATACGACCCGAGGGTCCCCTTGCGCTCCTTGACGCCGATAGGATAGACCGGCATCAGCCAGATGACGTCCACCCCGAGCCTGCTGAGCCTCGGGAGTTCCTCGGCTGCAGCGGAAAATGTGCCTTCAGGCGTGTATTGTCGCACATTCATTTCATATACAACGGAATTGTATGACCACTCCGGATGTCCTTCTGCTGCAGAGTTCCCTTTTGTGCCCGCTCCACAGCCTGAGACAATGACCCCGGCAAAGAGCGCTGCCGCCAAAGCAGCAGAGATGTATTTCAGACAAAATTTCTTCATGATGCCAATTGTTTACCTGTTTTCCGATTGTCTATTTGTTTTCCGGGACATCGAAATTCACGAGAAGCCTGTATTCGCCCGGGCCGAGTTCCACGGTCAGCAGACCGTTGCTTCCCCTCTCGAAGGTCTCCCCTGTAAAATAGTCCCTCCAGGTCCCTGCAGCGACTTCCACATAATCCCTCCTCGCCTCGGTGTCGAAGTTTCCTACGACCACGAATGTCTGACCGTCGGACTTGGAGCAGGTTATAGTCCTGCCGTTGGTCCAGTTGTCGTAGCCTACCTGCCATGAGAAGTTCACGCCATCGTCGAAAAATTCCGGATTGTCCTTCCTGAACTTGAGCAGACGGGCATATTCATCATAGAGGCCCTTCCTGTACTCGTCTTCATAATAGTCCCAGCGGACAGGCTTGCGTCCGGTACGGTTGTTATATTCGATTGAATAGTCGTAGCCCAACTCCCCGAACTGCCATATCATCTTCGGTCCCGGGACAGTGAGGAAGAAAGCGGCATTGACCGCTCCCCTTTTCATCCTTGCAGCCAGGTCATCCTTGACGGATGCTTCACCGTATTCGGTCACCTTGTACTGCATCCTTTCCTCGTCGTGGCTCTCCATGAAACCGACATAGCCTCCGAAACGGACCCCGTTGCCGTTGGTGCCGGTATAAAGGTCCCAAAATTCGCTGCTCTCCCTGTAGCCCATTGCGCTTTGGCAATATGCGTTGTTGAGATTGCTCCACAATTGCATTCCGCGGGAAGCCAACTCCCTCTCCTCATCCCCATAACAGAAATGTTCGAGAATCATGATGGCATCCGGATTCACGGACTGGATATGGTTGTAGTATTCGGTCAGGTAGCCTATACGCTCGCTGTTGTAGAGGGAGGCGTCGCCCTGGTCATTCTGGGTGAATCCTTTGGTAAGGTCGAAACGGAAACCGTCCACATGGTATTCCTCAAGGAGATATTCGAGGCTGCGTTTCACATAATCCTGCACAAAGGCATTGTCATGCCGCAGGTCATGGTAGACGCTGAACGGATGCGGCGCTGTCACGTTGAACCACGGATTGTTGTCAGCAGTCTGGTCAGTCGTGCTGTTCCAATAGAGTTTTGCAAGGGTGCTGGAGCCTGTCAGGTGGTTATACACCACATCGACGATTACGGCGATTCCGCGTGCGTGGCATTCGTCGATGAACTGCTTGTACATGTTCCTCGTGCCGTATGCCTTGTCAAGGGCGAAATATGAGTTAGGGGCATATCCCCAGCTGTCGTTGCCGTCGAATTCCTGTACAGGCATTAGTTCTATTGCATTGATCCCGAGGTTTTCGAGGTAGTCGAGATGCTCCATCGCCCCGCTGATGTCCCCGGATTCGGAAAAATCGCGGAAAAGGAGTTCATAGATGACAAGGTCGTTCTTGTCCGTTATCCTGAAATCGTCATTCTGCCATGAATATTCCGCAGGTCTTGCGCAGAATGCTGACACGAGGCCGCTCGTCTCCAGTGCCGGGAACTCCGGAAGCATAGGATAGGTCGACGAGGATATGTACTGGTCATCGGAACTGTAGACAATCTCCGTGAACGGGTCGCTGACCCTTATCGTCTGAGTATCGTCGTCCTTTTTCCCTATATAATACTGGAACATGTATTCCTCTGACGGATCAAGGGTTTCAGTAGTTTCCGGATTTCCGTCAGGGTCATTCAGATCCAGGGTGAACCACCATGCGCCGCGGCTGGAGTCCCATTTCATGGCGTATGGCAATGAAGGCTGCCACCCGTTGAAATCTCCTATCAGATAGCAGAAATCATAATTCCTTGCCCCGTTGATGTCGGCTGCCGCCAGCACAAATGTCACAGACGAACCGTCCTCGCTGTAATTGATGCCATACGGCAGATCGTCAGGCACAGCCTCCTCAACAGGATCCTGATGCACGAGGGCATTCTGCGAATCAGTCACATCCTTGAACACGTCATCCTCGAAAGCCTCGAGACTCATGTCCTCACTGCGGATAATCAGACCTATTTTGGACACTTCCGCATCGCCTGCCTCAAACCATTCGCGGACTGTAGGAGTCAGTTCAAGGGTCCATGTGTTGTCGCCGACATGGTTCAGCCTTGCCTTTTCCGAATTGGTGTTGTAGTCGGCCGGGGTAAAACGCCAGAAGTCACCGTCCACAACTCCGATATAGGCATAGAGGTTCCCGCTGTAGTCGTAAAGGTCAGACTCCGGATTCGGCTTGTACGTGATGGTAAGAGGACTGTCGGCATCGGGCTCTTCCGGCGACCATTCCAATTGTGCGTCGGCCTCGCCGTTCTGCGTGACCGTAACCCTTACATCCTGGCATCCCGGTGCGGAAATGGTGAGGACCGTCTCCCTCTGGCTGCCGCCGTTGGGGCTGGTTTCCACATAGAATGAGGCTGACGTGGTGCCCGATGTCTTGTCAGGCGTGCACCACTCCTGAGAATCGCTGCTCTGGCTTACCGTCCATGAACCGGCATAGGTGCGCAGTTCAATCATCTGCCTGCCGCCTGCCGCATCGAACCAGAGCGAGGTGGAGGAAACAGAAAGCGTCGCCTGGGACATCTCCTCCGACATGTCCGTACAGCCCGGCATTACAGCCGCACAGACGGAAAGGATTATAAGTATCAGATATCTTTTCATAATCTTAATTCATTAAATGGCCGGGACCTCTCCGGGATTCATTATATAGATTGTACCCGTATCATCTGCACCTGTGCCTGTCGGAGGCACGAAATAGACATCGTATGTCTCCCCTGTGGCAGTATCGTCGAGACGGATGTTGCTCTGGCCTTCCCCTGAATTATTGTTGTTGTAAAGCAGGTCGCCTGTACCGACATAAATCGGATGGACATAATCTCCGCCTCCGCCGCGTCCGTACCACAGGCCAGTCGTGTTGTTGTAGAGCTTGAAAGGCTGCATGAGGCTTGCAGCGGCGACACCCCTTGCCACCACATAATCTCCTTCGTCAGTCATGGCAAGTCCGGCATCCCAGCCGAAAGCATCTCCTCTGATGACATACGAATGTCCGGACGGTTCTGGCGTCTCCGCATCCGCAGGAGTCTTGCCGTCTTCCATGACATAAATCCTCATGTCGTTTTCGTCGAAATAAATGTCATAAGTGCCTGCATCAGGAACGATGAGGTTTTTTGAGCCTCCGCTGTTGATTACCGTAATTGCCGTATTGACAGCGACCTCAAGGTCTTCGCTGCCCGGTGCGCCCACGCTTCCGAGATTCCAGTTCCAGCCGTAGCGGAGCTTGAAGGCATTGCTGTTGTCAGTGCCCTGAAGGACATTGTCGGTATCGAAGGTTAGGTCCTGATATACCCAATATCCGTCAGTCAGGGTCATGAGCCTGTCGTTTGCCCAGCCGTTGAATGTCCCGACTATGCCCCACTGAGGGTCGGAAGTAGAGCCGGTAACCCTTATTTCCTTGCGGGAATAGTTGAAATAGATGTTGTATAGTCCAGGAGGTACTTCTATTGCAGGTCCGCCCTGCACAGCATCGATTACTGCATCCGTCCCGGCCCATGTACCTCCATAGACCAGTCCGTCGTTGTTGCTGACACGGATTCTGAAAGCATCTGCAGCAGGGAACCTGACATTGCTGCAGATAAATTCATTTCCGCTCTGCACCATGCTCAGGTCAGGCATTCCGGATGTGGTGGCTGCATTGATGCCGAAACTTACTGCCGACGGGGCAGAAGCATCGCTGGCCTTTACGTAGACAAAACCGTATGTCGGGTCGAGATAGAGGTCATAGTCCCCGGCCTCGTCCACAATCAGGCTGCCTTCGCCTCCTGAAACAAGAACAAGGACATTGTCAGATTCTGACACATGAGTGTCGGCCGCAAAACCGTAACTGCTCCCATTGTCATTGTTTCCGTAACGGAACCGGAATTCAGCCCCGGCCTCGAGCGGAGTGTCGTCAAGGACATAATATCCGTCAGACAGAGTCATGAGCCGGTCCATGTTGTCCGCCCAGCCGGTCATCGAGCCGGTTATGCCCCACGTTATCCTGTCAGGGACATTCAAACCAGCGTCGGAAATGATATATGCTGTCCTCTGGTCAGGATAAAGTACAAGGTTGTATGTCCCTTCCGTCAGCGGAATGTTTGCTGAACCGCCGTCGGCATCAAGGGCTACAGGCACGTTGAGGGTCACTTCCGTCGTGCCTGAAGGAAGTCCGAAGACATTGTCGGAACCGTCCCTGAACATGTTTCCGTATCTGAACTTGAGATTTGTCGTGCCGCTCACTTCAAGTCCTTCATATATGTAGTATTCCTGACCGTCGCCCTCGGCTGCCGTCATGGCAAGGTCTTCTCCCGGAGCCCAGCCGGAAAAATCCCCGACAAGCCCCCAGGTAATGTCTCCCGGAGCATCGGAGCCTGCCGGACGTATGTGGATATATCCGAGATCAGGATTGAAATAGACATCATAGTCTCCGGACTCCGTGACATAAAGGTTGCCGCTTCCTCCGGAAACGAGTGCCGCTCCCATATATTCCTGTCCGTCAGCCGGTTCAAGCGCAAGATTGTTTCCGTCAGCACCGAAATTGGTCGGATTGTTGTCCGCATCGTTCCATTCATTGTCATACCTGATCTTGAACTGCTCCTGAGCATCGAGGGTCACATTCCTGCGCACATAATAGTCCCCGTCGAGGACCATGGCCAGATCCGGGTCGGCCTCGCCTTCCGGTTCGCCCCAGTTGTTCTTTTCCCCGACTATGCCCCAGGTATGGCCTGTCGGGTCAGTGATGTCTTCTTCCTCATCGACTTCCTTGCCGTAATCCTCGGCGTTGAGTTCGTATGTCCTTTCGTCGGAATTGTTGAGGTTGACATAAATCCTGAAATTTCCGGCAGTTGCCGTTATCGGATTTTCAGAATCGATTATGCCTTCCGTGGAAGAACCGAGCACAGTGCGCTGCGAGCCGTCCACGAGGGCAAAATTGAGGGTTCCGTCCACAAGGGTGGCATCAAGATAAAATTCCTGATCGGAAGTGTTGAAAAGCATTGTCTGCTCAACATCCCCGAGGGCTGGACCATAGACCACAAGCCTGTCGAAAGCATACTGCCTTGTGAGTTCGAGGGTAGTGGTATTGTATGCGAAACTGTAATAACGTTTCGTATAGACATTGGCGATGTTTCCGCCGTTGTTCACGAGGGTCATTTCCTCCGCTTCAGCGTCAGGCCGTTCTGCTCCGACTCCCCAGTTTCCGGTGGCATTGTTCCAGTTTGCCGCCCCGGTGAGTTTGAATCCCACGTCGTCGGCAGTGCCTCCGTTGTTCTCTGCAGCATTTTCGCCGAAATCGACTATTCCCTCAAATTCCGCATTGTTGTTGAAACTGAAAAGGAACTGTGAACGGGAATGGTCCCAGTTGGAATATTTGCCGATCACCCACACGTTAGGATACCGCGGCTCGGCGTATATGACGCTCATGGCCAGTTCCAGAGGTGCCGACCACCATGTGTCAGTGCCGTTGCCGAGCGAAGCCCCGACATAGAACCTTACCGTACTCGGGGTTTCAAGAGGAACCCCGAGTCCTCCCAGATCGGCGGCAAGACCTATGGTATAGTTGAGATCCTCGTACGTCATTTCATGGGATGTGGATGTGATTCCTGACTGGATGGTGACTCTCCTTGTCTCCCCCTCACCGTCGTATTCCGCCGCTATGGCATAGTTTATCTGTGCCCTCACGCCGAAATCGGCAGCGTCCCACACGAATGCCACTGTCTCGTCAAGGTTGTCTTCCGTGACAACAATCTCTTCGATGTCAAGAGGATTCAGCACCGGAGGAACCACATCCTCAGGGGCGTATGTCCTCATTTCTTCCATCTGCTGGCAGCCGGCGGAAACTACCGCCGCTGCGGCAAGCATCATTATATATCGAGACGGTTTCATATATCTTGTCCTGTTTTGTCGTCCTGATTCAGAATGTCTGGGCATAGCCTGGATTCTGCTTGATTTCCACATTTGCGGCAAGGTCTGTCGGAGGTATTGCGAAAAGATCCTTGTATGACTCGAAAGCCTGGCCGCCGAAAGATTCTCCGCCCTTGTAAGGCCATAGATATGAGGCCGAATGGAAACGTCCGTAACGGATGAGATCCGTCCTGCGGTGTCCCTCCCAGTAAAGTTCCCTGGCTCGTTCAGCCATGAGGGTCGTGGCCGTATATCCGGTAGGCTCGTCTATGCCAGCCCTCAATGCAAGTTCCTGAATATAAGGAAGACCGGTAGTCTGCTCCCCGAGTTCAAGACATGCTTCCGCATAGATGAGATAGATTTCACCGAGACGGATGAGCGGATAGTCTATGTCGCTGTATGCCTTGGCGACGGAGACATCGGCCCATTCGGCCGGAGTCGTGTCATGTGGCACATTGTTGAATTTCAGGCAGGACCATCCGTTGAGGAAGGTATAGAGATTGCCCTCCATCGATTCGCTCCTGTTCTTTATGTAGAACATCTGTCCCCGCTTGTCGCTGCATTCGTATGTTCCGGTACCGTAATTCGCATCAGACACCTCGAAATAGGACGACACGAATTCATAAGGGACACGTATTCCTGCCCAGCCGTTGTTCACGCCGTTAGGGAAATATGTGACAGTCTCGTCGCCGTCGGGCCCGGATATGGTCTTCTCTACAACATCTTCAGCAGCCACGGCTGCAAGAGTCAGATAGGACGTTCCTCCATAGGACTGTGACTGTTCTGCATCGTATGCAGCTCCGAACAGGATTTCCTGTACGGCTTCCGGATTCTCCCCGTTGTCTCCCCTGAAAAGGGCAGCATAATCCGGGCAGAGATCATACCCCATACCGAAAATGGTTTCGCACGCCGACTTGGCTTCCTCCCACATTTCAGTACCGGTATAAACTCCGGCATTCAGGTACATCCTCGCAAGAAGCCCGTAGACCGAGCCTTTGTCCGCACGAGGATAATTTGATCGTGCCGCAGGCATTGCGCTGTCATCCGCCGCAAGGGCAGTCAGTTCGCTTATGCAATAGTTGAAAAGTTCTGTTCTGGTCCCCTGACGCGGGTTCACTCCCGCTCCGAAATCGGATTCCTCGGTTATGAACGGCACATTTCCGAACGTGTCTATGGCCATCCAGTAGAAATAGGCCCTGAGGAAGCGGGCTTCCGCACGGAACTGGGCTACCTTGGCCCTTACATCCTCATTCACGCCTCTTTCCGTAAGCAGGTCGTCGGTCGTCTGCCGCAGGAATTCGTTTGCATACGAAATTCCCTGAAGGGTACGGACATAGACGGCGTATGTAGCGTCATTCTGTGCTTCCGTCCATGTGTTTGTGTTAAGGGCCCGCACCCACGCATCATCGGCCCATGCGCATTTGGCCTCGTCGGTAGTGGTCTCCTGGACGGACCAGAAGGCACGGATGAGTTCGGATGCACCGCCATCGCTTACCTGAAGGTCTTGAGTATCGTTGGAGATGAACTGGAAATAAAGTTTTGTCAGGCCGTTGAGATATCCGGCTTCGTCCGTTCCGTAGGCTGTCTCCGGGACTTTGTCGTATGGATTGAGTGGAACGGTATCGAGGTCGCCAAGGCAGGACTGCAGCATGAAAACGGCTGAAAATGCAGTCGCCGCAAGAATGGATTTTCTATATATTGTCTTCATAACCGTATAATCATCAGAAGTTAACATTCACACGCAGGGAGAAGGTCCGCGGACGAGGCCAAATCGTGCCGTCTATGCCGTTCACGCTGGAAGACTCCGGATCCACTCCGCTGTAACCCGTTATCACGAACACGTTCTGGGCACTGAACGCAAGACGGATATTGCCGTCCCAGTTCCGTATGTCCCTGAAAGTGTACCCGAAATTGATGTCGTCCATCCTGAAGAAGGACGCATTCTCGAGAAACATGTCGGAATACCACTGTTCCCCGCTGTTCGCTTCCGTGAAACCCGTCTCCTTGACATATTTTGCGAAATTCGGGAGATTGCCAGAGTTCACGTCAAGGTTGGAAGTGGAATTGGCCGAAGCGAAATCGTTGAAAAGCCAGTTCCCGGCGGAACCATGGCCGTTGAAGCCGAAATCCCAGTTCTTGTACGAGAGTTTCAGGTTGATTCCGTAGAAAAACTTGGCATTCGGACTTTTCCCGGAAATGTAGCGGTCGTTGTCCGTGATGCTCCCGTCCCCGTCCCTGTCCACAAGGGCATTCTGTATCGGCCTGCCCTCGGAATCATAAACCTGCTGGAAAGTCCTGTATGAATACGGCGCATAGCCTACCTTGTGCACGCTGAGCATGCTGCCTGTTCCCCGGCTGATGCTGCCGACCTGTATCGCGTATGTAGGGTCATCGGTGCTGTTCAGTTTTGTGAACCTTGTGTCCTGGAAGGTACCGTTCACCCCGATGGAAAGGTTCCAGTCCTTCGACTGCACCGGAATGAAGTTCAGGGAAAATTCCAGACCCTTGTTTTCCATCGAACCGATATTGGTAAGGACAGTGTTTCCGAAATTGGAGCCCATCGGAGTTATGACACTGTTGAGCAGGTCTTTTGTCTGGCGGAGATATACATCCACATTACCTGTGATGCGGTCGTCGAGGAAACCGAAGTCAACCCCGACATTGTACGTAGTCGTAGTTTCCCACTTTATGTCCGGATCGTATGCGCCCGGAGTATAATAGAACTGGTAACCATAGCCGCTGCCCATATAATATTGCTGGTAGACATTGGTGGAAAGACCGTATATGGACATGTATGGATAGTTGCTCCCGATTTCCTGCTGTCCAGTCTGTCCTGCGCTCAGCCGCAGTTTCAATTGGGAAACCGGTGCGACGTTCTTCAGGAACGGCTCTTCCTTGATGTTCCATGCGAATGCCCCCGACGGGAAAAGGCCCCAACGGTTGTCCGGAGAGAACCTTGACGACGCGTCGTCACGCAAGGTTAACGTGAAAAGATACCTTGAATCTATTGAATAGTTTATACGTCCGTAGAACGAGATCAGGTAACTTTCCTGCCAGTCATAAGGATAGCGGGAGTCGTCGCCCTTCTGCTCGTTCGTGACGTTGAAATAGGACACCGTCCTGTCTGAACTGTAGAAGTGCTGCCAGGAGTAGCCCGCCATTGCGTCAAGATGATGCATTCCCCATTCCTTGTTGAAATTGGCGTAGAACTCGAGCACCTGGTTGCGACGGAACTGTGTTCCTTCGGAATATTGGCCCACGCCCCTGTTTTCGGTATCGGCATAAGCCTGGAATGAACCTGGATTCACACCGCTGTGCGACCTGTACTGCGACATGTCCAGCCCGAGGCTGAGGTTGAACTTCAGGGCTTCGAAACCATGCACCTTATAATCCACCTGGGCATTGCCTATCATACGCATAGCGCTCCCATAGTTGTCCACGTCATAGAGTTGGGACAGAGGGCCCACGCCGAGAAGGGTGTTCGGAGTAAAATTCTTTCCCCTGCCGGTACCGTAATTCCAGAAACCGTTTGTGGTGGTGTAGTCGATGGACCCGTCTTCATTCCTGAAATACGGATCCTGGGTCGGGTTGAAGAAGGCGGCATTGCCCACTGTGCCGCCGTCCGCATAATTCTGGTGCGTGTACACTCCCCTTCCGCTGAGCGTTATGGTCAGATGATGGTCAAAGAAATTAGGTGCAAGGCTGATGTCAAGGGTTCCCCTGTCGTATTTGGAAGTGTGCAGGGTACCCTGCTGGCTGGTCCAGCCGACTGAGGCACGGTACGGCATGCGCTCCTTCACGTTTCCGCTGAGGCTCACGTTGTGGTCATGCGATATTGCCGTACGGAAAATGAGGTCCTGCCAGTCAGTATCGACATTCCCCAGATGCTCCCGGACATAGTCCCCTGTGGAGGTCCCTGCCGGGAAAGTCTCCGTCACATATTCGCGGAATTCTCCAGGAGTCATGGTCGGAATGCGCTTCGAGTTGGTCTGCACGCTCACGCTTCCGCTGTAACTTACCTGCGGGCGTCCGCCCTTGCCGCGTTTCGTCGTGATAATGATGACACCGTTCGATGCACGTGAACCGTAGATTGCCGCAGAGGAAGCGTCCTTCAGAACCGTGAAAGACTCTATGTCGTTCGGGTTTATAGTCTCAAGAGGATTCGCCATACCGGCACCGCCGTCAACAGCGATAGGAACACCGTCGATCACTATGAGCGGATCGTTGGAAGCGTTCAGGGATGCAGCGCCGCGGATTCGGATTGTTGAGCCAGAGCCAGGACCGCCGTCCCCGGGAATAATCTGAAGTCCCGGAACCTTGCCTTTCAGCATGTCCTGCGTCGAGACCACCGCGCCCCTGTTGAGTTCGTCAGTCTTTATGGCGACTATGGAACCTGTCATGTCCTCTTTCTTGACCGTGCCGTAGCCTATCACTACAGCGTCTTCGAGGAAAAAGGTGTCCTCCTCGATTGTGACAACCGGAGGGACCTCGGAAGCCTTGAATATAAGTGTCTTGTAGCCGAGACAACTGAATTCGAGGATGGCATCCGGACCAGAGACGCTTATCGTGTAGTCTCCGTCAAGACCGGTCGATACGCCGTTCGCCGTCCCTTGCTCCACGACAGTGGCGCCGATGACAGGCCCAATCTTATCCTGAATCACACCCTTGACCTCGTATCCGTCCTGAGCGGAAACGGATGAGGCAAAGATGCCTGTCAGCGTCAGCAGTGCAAACAATGATAAAATCCTGTTCATATACTTATTGTGCAATTATTATAATAGTGTTGTCCGTTGGTTTATACGTGTTGTCCGCCAGCCTTTCCGGTTCTGACAAAAGCGACTGAAACGGCGGCAAGGAGCATGAAGACTCCGGCAAGAGCAAGCATCCATATCGCCTCAGAACCGAAGCACCACTTCACGATGGCCCCGCCTATGAGTCCGATGACTATCTGCGGTATCGTGATCGTGAAGTTGAAGATGCCCATGTACGCACCCATGCTCGTCGCTTCCACGTCCCTCGACAATATCGAGTACGGCATCGCCAATATGCCTGCCCACGCTATCC
>CALVDU010000097.1 GCA_944326375.1 uncultured Bacteroidales bacterium
GCTTTCTCATTAAGGGGACTGATGGACCCGCTTGATACTCTTCAGGTTCAGTTAAGGTTAATTGGCCCGATTGTCGATTATGACAGACCTGTATCCGTTACAATATCCGATAATCCCCGAAATACAGCAAAGGAAAATACTGATTTCAGGATACTCGAGGCAGTCGTAAGGGCAGGCGAGATGTACGGGACTATTGTTATAGAAGTGAAAAATTTGCAGGGGGATGTTGACGAGCTTGTAACTACAATGCGCCTGCAGCCAAATGAACACTTTAGGAACGGAACGAAGACCTTGATGTCTTCTATTGTTTCATGGTCGGAGGCGTATGCAAGGCCAACTAATTTTAAAGTATGGGAATCGTGGTATGCTTTCTTTAGCCATGGTTATAGTCGTAATTATCACAATATTCTAATCAGTATTTTTGGAGAAGAAATAGAAAAGATGACATATCAATCATTGTTAGATGGTGATATAGCCGAAGGTCTGATTAGAGAGCAGGTAGGATGGTGGTATGCTGCGCAAAGAACGCTGCGGGACTATGTCCGTAATTATGACAGGGAACATCCGGATGCTCCACTAATGCATAGCGATGATTATGAATTTTACAACAGCGAATCTACCGCTGTCGGTAATGGAACGAAACCGGACGAGATTCCGACTATTTATGAAACACTATTATAGGCAGACGTTTATTTTATGAAAAAGTATTATATAATCCTTTTTGTAGTAATTGGCGGGATAGTTACTTCTTGTTATAAAGATTTGAGTACGGTGGCTATAGCAACTATTCCTGATATAGTGTTCGGCGATGAGCAAGATGTCATTTCCGTATCATTCGGTGAAACTTTGGTTATAGATCCGAAGGTGTCTCAGGAAGGAAGAGGCCAGGAAGACCTTTCATATCTATGGGAGATGACATTGCGGGCCAATAATTCAAACCATCTTATAGAAGTCGGACGAGATCCGGTATTGGAAATGCAGATTGCCAATGAGCCAAGTGCCAGTCCGTATTATATTTTCTTGACTGTGACCGATAATACTACTGGCTATGAAGTGGGGAAGAATTGGCGGATTTATGTAGGAAGCTCTATGGGAGAAGGCCTGATGGTGGCAACGACAAGCGACGGAGGTGTCACGTCCGATATCGACTTTGTTTCTTCACCAAGAGTGACATATTCTTATGAGGGTGATGGCATTACTTATTTAAGGAACATATACTCTCTTGCAAATTCGGTAAAATATCAGGGACGAATAAATTCAATGTGTTATAATATAGCTACCGATGGTGCTTCGTATAATACATCCAGAATGTTGATAGGTTCGGATACTGAGATATTTTCGATGAATCTGTTGAACATGGAACGCGAACTGGGATCGACGGATCTTATAATGATGGCTTCCGATATGGAATATGATGTGACCGAGATCTTTAATTATGCTGGGAATAATACAGGAGCTGTCATCAATAACAGATTGTACGGGATGCCGTGCAGTATTGATGACTCGTTCGTGGCAGTAGGTTTTTCTTTGGAACCTAATGATGTGATATACAAGGGATGTTACGCTTATGCAAAACCTCAAAGTGGAGATTTTTGTCTGTTTGCTCCGCTCCATGATGGTTATTATTGGACTCCGGGTTGGAGCTCTGCCGTATCCGGGAGTATTTCGTCAATAGATGTTCCATCATCTTATTCCATAGCAAATTCCTCGTGTCTTGGAGCAGGGCCGCTTCAAGATTGTATTTTGGGCTATGTAGTAAAGGCAAATACTGGTAATTATATTTTAAGTACTTTTAATTTCGAGGAAAATCCTACAGTTTATAGTGAATATACTTTGTCCGGAACAGACATAGAAAATGCAATAAGTTTTGCTTTTTGCGATAATGCAAACCTATTCTACTATGCGACCCCGGATCACATATATGGTAATGTAGTTACCGGCAACCGTATTACCACTAGACAGATCCCTTGGTCGCCTGATAGTTCTGATGAAAAAATCACAAAAATTATTCATTATCAACAGGCATGGTACGGAACCCAATTGCTTGATGAGCCTTCCGAGTATGATTTCATATTGCCTACTCATCAGCTTCAGTTGCTGATCGTGACTTACAATGAGTCTACGGGAGAGGGGAAGATTTATTTGAAACCGTTCAATGTGAACACCGGCCTCTTCTCGATGACTGATGAGGGAGAAGTATTCGAAGGTTTCGGCGAGATTACTGCAATTGCATCTACACCAAGATAATAACAATTAAAATAATTGATAATTGATATGTTTTTCATGAATCACAGAACGCATCTTGCCGCAATGGTTTTCCTTGTGTCCGGTGCATTGATGTTTCTTGCTCCTGACAATGCCGTAGATGCAAGGGCGAAGAAAAAATCCCGTAAATCCAAGAAGGACACCGAGCAGGTGGATACGGTCAAAAAAGAAACAAAATATGACAAACTGTTCAAGAAGCAGCATACGGTGGATGAGGGTATGATTACCATGCATCTCCTCGACGGGAAAGTGTATTTCGAATTTCCTCTTTCGCTGTTCGGACGGGAAATGATAATGGGTTCCACAATCAAGTCCATAAGCGACAATGCAAATGGTGTGGTGGGAGCGAAACCTTCGGAACTTATGCATATCGTTTTCACGAAAGTCGACAGCACCGTGCAGATGCGTAATGTGAACACGGATTACATAGCCAATGACGCAAATATCGAAAAGGCCCTCAGCAAGAGTACGGTAGGTGCTGTGTTGAAAAACATGCCGGTCAAAGCATACAACAACGACAGTACAGCCGTCGTATTCGACATGACGGACGTCTTCCTCTCACATGACAAGAAGATGAGCCCGTTCTCCGAGTATGCGGCATACGCTTCATATACAAGGACGGAAAATTTCAAAAAGGACCTGTCGTTCATAACTGGAATCAAATCGTTTGAAGACAATGTATCGGTAACTTCATCGTTGAGTTATACCTATACTATGACTGACGGCAAAGGGCAGACCTTGTTGAAGGATCAGCCGCTGACAGCCGAACTTACCCGTTCGATAGTCCTTTTGCCGGAAGAAGTCTATCATCCGAGAATGGCGGATTACAGGATAGGTGTATTCTTTACTCCGAGAATCCAGCTTGGCTCGACTAATTCATCGTCTCTTCCTGTATATTTTGCCAACAGATGGAGGCTCGAGCCGTCCGATACTGCTGCTTACCGCAGGGGCGAACTGGTCAAGCCAGTAAAGCCTATCGTATTCTATATTGACAACGATTTCCCTGAGTGGTGGAAACCTTACCTTAAAGAGGGCGTGGAGCAGTGGCAGGAAGTGTTCGAAAAAATCGGTTTCAAGAACGCAGTAGTAGCCAGATTTTTCCCGACTCCTGAAGAAGATCCGGAGTTCGACCCTGAAAATATCAAATACAACTGTATCAGATATGCTCCTATCGGCATTCAGAATGCCATGGGGCCGTCCTGGGTGGATCCGCGCAGCGGAGAAATCATCAATGCCGCAGTTTACGTGTACCATGACATCGTGAAACTGATTACCGAGTGGAGATTCGTGCAGACAGCTCAGGCAGATCCCGATGTACGCAGCGTGGATTTGCCGGAAGAGATCCTCGGGGATGCAATCAGATACGTACTTTCTCATGAAGTCGGACATACTCTCGGATTCATGCACAACATGAGCGGCTCGTCCGTAATCTCTGTAGAAAATCTGAGAGATCCTGAATTCACTACGGAAACGGGAACGACGACATCCATAATGGACTATGCCCGTTTCAACTATGTGGCACAACCCGGGGATAAGGAGCGAGGTGTGAAACTTACCCCTCCGCGATTCGGAGAATATGACAAATGGCTGGTGAAATGGACCTACACTCCGGTATTCGATGTGGATTCATTCGAAGAAGAGGCTGCGATTACTTCTCAGTGGATCACCGATTCGTTGGCTGCCAATCCTGTATATCGCTATGGCAAGCAGCAGTTTTCTGTCGGTTTTTATGATCCGCGTTCGCAGACCGAAGATCTTGGAGATGACGCAGTTGCTGCGACAAAATACGGCGTGGCAAACCTCAAATATATAGCCCAAAATTATCTGGATTGGATCAATCCTGATGATGACGAGGATTATGAGTTCAGAATGGATATTTACAATGCCATCTTGAATCAGTACCTCATGTATGCCCAACATGTCATGCTTAACGTGGGCGGGCTGTATAAGAATGAAATAAAGGCAGCAGACACTATGCCGAGATTTGAGAACATTCCTGCTGTAAAGCAGAAAGAGGCACTCGATTACCTGTTCACATTGGCCGAAGACCTTGATTGGTTGGGAGACAAAGCAATAGTGGATAATTTGCCGATGATAGGGACTCCGGAATATGCCATGAGGGAGATAATTTATCACTTGATTCTGACTACCCCTATGCTTGCTTCATTGTCTGACGGTGTCGTTACCGATGAGTTCAGTTTTAAGCAGTGCATGGACATGATTTATGATGAGGTTTGGAGTCCGACACGTAAGGGGAAACGCCTTACCGATGCTCAAAGGCAATTCCAAAGGGCATTTGTCATGCAATTGATGCAATCGGGAGGATTCAAACTTCCCGGCAGTGAGAAGACATCTGTTGGAATCGATGCAGATCAGGAACTCGTGACCAAGTCATTCGATGCAGAAAGTTCTCTGATGGCAGGTTCTCTCATGTATAGTCCCGTTAGCGGATACGAGTGGATGCCTCGCAATATATTCAGAACATTCGGAGACTCTTCCAAATCTGAATATTATGCATTCCTGAAGCAGGCGATGACACTTATCAAAAGCAGGATGTCAGGTGCTTCTGCAAAAGACAAGGCTCATTATGAATATCTTGTAAGTGTCATAGAATACGGACTTGAATAATCGGGAGGCGGCCTTATGAGAAAATATCTGTATATCATATTATCTTGTCTCATAGCAATTGCATTGCTTTCCGGGACGGATATGGAAGCGAAGAAAGTCCGAAAATCGAAAAAGGACAAGACAGAGGTAAAAGATACAGTTGCCAAAAAGACTCCTTATCAGAAGTTTGTGGAAAAGAAAGGCTTGCAGAAAGAGGAGGGCTTCATGATCATATATAAGGATGACAGCAAAGTCTATCTTGAAATTCCGGATTCTGTATTCGGCAGACGTGTCGTTTTTTCATCAAGACTGGAGAAAGCATCAGAGGCTTTAAGTGCCGGTACCGAATTGTCTTCACGTGCTGTGTATGTGATAGAAAAGACGGACTCTCTTGTTCTTTTCCGAAAACCGGCAACCAATATCGTTGTCAAAGATAAAGGCATCGCCGACGCTTTAGGCGAGAGATGCCCTATAGTTCATGCTTTTCCAATCAAATACAGGAATTCCGACTCCTCTGCTGTGGTAATTGAATCCGGCAAATTGTTCGACATGTCGGATTCCAAAGTTGTCAGATTGGCAGGAAAAAGCGGAGGCGAAGGCCTGGTGATCACTGCAGCGTCATATAAGTCGGATTTGTCCATCGGCAAGAATATAGTTTCTTTCGGAAACAGTGTCGGCATTTACAAGGAAGCCACATATGAACTGACACTTGCGGTCAGCGGTTTTGGTTTCGTAGTCGCTGAAAATCCTATGATGTCATTGGATGTATTGTTGACTTTGACGCTTCTTCCGGAAGAGACCATGGCGGTAAGGGAGACGGATCAAAGGATAGGTACCCGTATGGTTCCATACACTTCATTTGATGCTGATGGAGGGACAGAAAAAGGCTATTGGGCTACACGGTGGAATCTGCAGCCGAAAGATATGAAAGCATATTTGAACGGAGAAGGTTCGGAAGTCGTTGATCCGATCAGAATCTATGTGGATACATTGTTGGGCCCTACATGGACAAAGGCTGTGACCGATGGCATTATGGCATGGGAACCGGCATTTGAAGCGATAGGCTTGCGGAATGCAATCGTTGTGGAGCCATATTCTTCCGATTCCTCATTTGTAGCAGCAAGCCCGCTTACAAGTTGCATATCTTATGTCGGAGGTACGGGGACGTCAATCGGAGCATCTGTACTGACGGATACTTCCACCGGTCAGATTTTAAGTTGCCGCATGACCGTTCCCGGAGATTATATAGCAGGTGTCCACAGATTGGCTGTTTATTCGATTGCTGACGTGGATTCCCGATATCAGACATATTTCCTTTCTGATGATGCCGTATGTGAAGTCCTAAAGGCTCAGGTTATGAGGAATTTTGGCCTTTGTCTCGGGCTGACAGGGAATTATGCCGGAAGCCATGCTTATTCTCCCGAGCAGTTGAGAGATCCGGAATTTACTGCACAATACGGAATTACGGCTTCCGTTACTGATGATGTGCTTTTCAATTATCTGGCAATGCCGGGCGATAAGGAAAAAGGTGTAAAGATTATCGTTGATAAAATCGGTGCATACGACGAACTTGCCATAAACTGGTTGTACGGTATATATCCTGACGATGAAGAAACGGCTCTTGACAGCCTTTTGGATTCCGTCCAAGGCAAACCGGAATATTTCTATTCTGCCCAGTCACGTCGCATGATAGACCCGAGAGCTCTGACCAACGATCTTGGCAACGATGCCATTGCTGCATATAAGGCAGGCCTTTCGCATTTGAAATATGTCGTGGACAATGGCGACAAATGGATTGAAGACGAACGGATTTCAGAGGAATACAGAACTCTTTTCCTGGATTGGATTTTCTTGAGATATTTCAGGTTGTCTTACATGATGTCGGCACAAGTGGGTGGGATGATGACCAATGAACTTGGTTCCGGCCTTCCGAAAATTTCCACGGTGCCGGAGGCAAGACAGAAAGAGATCGTGAAATTATCATTGAATGATTGGATGAATACGGAATGGATGGATAAGAACAAGAGATTGTTCAGATTGTCCGGGATTGTGAAAAATGTCAGCGACTTCAGCAGGATGAATGCTGTCCAATCTTCTGGTATCCTTTTAAAATTTCCGTATGTGATCATGGCGGCCAATGAGGCGGGTAGCACATATTCTCCGGAGGAATTTTTGTCCGACGTGCAGGAAATCATATTGAAGAATGCAAGAAAAGGTAAAATAAAGAGTTTTGGAGAAGATTTCGCTATCTCACAGTATTTGGCGATGCTTATGGGCTATTCTTCTGTAATGACCCAAAATTACAATGACGCACAAGACAAGAAAGATTGTCCGACTTGTCTGCAGGATAATTACCTGCGTGCGGAAATAACCGGTGTCCCGGTCAAATATGCACAGGATATGGAAGAATTAAGTTATGCGAGCATGAAAAAGGCACGTGAGATAATCATGACGGGAATTGTATCGAGCAGAGATTCATATACCAGGAACCGGCTGTACTATTTCCTTTCGATTGTGGACGATGCTCTTGGAAACAGAAATTGCAACTTGACAAATTAAAGATTAAACAACCCCATTATTAATTGTTTTATTATGAAAAAATTAGCATTGATTGCGGCGGCTGCAATGACAATTGTGGCGGTCGGATGCCAGGAGACACTTCAGGAAAGTCTGGAGATGACGTCTTCGGAGAAGAGTGTGGCAGTTGAAGGCGAAACCAGCCCACTCAGTTTTACTGCCTCATCGGCGTGGACAATAACATCCGATGCAGACTGGGTGACTTTCGACAGGACGGAAGGCGAAGCAGGAGACGTGACGGTAACGATGAATGTTGCTGCTAATGACGAATACGAATCGAGGACAGCCAAGGTTACGATTACCATGGGAGCCAAGAGCAATGTGATTACAATCACGCAGGCAGGCCGTGCAGAATTCGCAATTGAGACAGTGTATAACATAAGTGCCGAAGCGCAGACGATAGACTTTGCCATCGAATCGAATATCGAGTACACATACGAAATCAGTGAGGATACGGACTGGATTGAAATAGTTCCGGAGAGCAAGGCAGCGCCTACCTCGAGCACGCTTTCGTTCAGCGTTAAGGAGAATCCTGTATCACAGCCTCGTGAAGGTCATGTTTATATCGAAGCCGGAGATGCAATATACAACCTTGTGGTAACTCAGGCCGGCGGTGTAGAAAAATTGGCTGCTGCAGAAGTTACATATCTCGGCAATACTATGAAGATCTATGACAATGGATTTACTTCATTCAAAGAATATTTGATTGTTCTGACGTCAGAGGATGGCAATACGACAGTAAACCTTGCTGTCAATGCAGTTGATCAGGAAGATTATCTTGCTGGTGTCCCTGCAGGTTCTTATACCGTAGACGTGACAGGTGTACATGCAGACAATACATTTTCATTGAAACCGGCTGATGGCAGCGAGCGTTATTATACAGCCATCATAAAAGATGGTGTGGAGTCGGAAGTATTGGATGGAACAATAGACATCGTCAATACAAACGGCACATATGCTATTACCGCAATGTTGTATGATGCCAATGGCACAGTTTCGACTTTCAGTTACACAGGAACGATTGATACAATCGAAGATGCTTCCTTTGCTGCTGCCGGAGGAGCTACATTTGAGAACAATTACAATACCTATTATGCAACCGGGGCAAACATCTGGAATCTTTACTTCTATGTAAGTAAGTCTCCTGCTGAGGGTGTGCCGTACATGGATTATATTTGTTTTGATATAGCAGGCGAGTCCGGTACTTTGTCCGGAGACGAACTTCCGACAGGGACATTTACTTTGGCCGTCCCGACTACTATTACCAGCGGACATCCGCAGGGTAATCTCAACGCTGAGCCGGGATCTCTGATAGATGACATGGTAAGTAGCAACGATGATGCAGTAATAGAGGGATACAATGGTAATAAATGTAAATTCATGGAAGGAAGCACTGTCACCATTTCCAAAAATGAAGACGGGACATACAATTTCGTGTTCGACGCTACTATTGACCGTATAGATCCGACTTCAGAATCAAGTCTCGGAACTTTCGAATATGAAGCAACATTCAGTAATGTAAATATGCCTATAAGTAAAAGTACATTGGTGCCAGTTCCTGACGGAGATGCGGAATTGACGACCGGTAATTTTATGGGATACCAGGGCTATTATTTAGGCAACAAGTGGGGTGTCGAAGGCTGCCATGCTTTCATTATATACTTGGTTTCAGTGAATAATGCGTATACAATGTACTTGCCTGTGTATATAAAGGGTGATTATACTTTTGAAGCCAATTACAGTGGCATCGGATGCAGTAATCCTCTTCCTGAAGGAACTTGTACGTGGTCTGAAACTCCGGGCGAGAATACGTTGTTGCCTGTAGTATATTCGGCGAATGGCACAAGTGCCTCATATCGTTATAACGGATCAAACAGCTATACCGGAACAGGTTTCAGGCTTTCCGGCGGTTCCGTTACGGTCAAGGCTTCCGAGATTACATTCGACTTGGATGTTACTACCACCGAAGACACTCCTAATACGTATCATTTTACAGGAACTGTTCCTATCTCAGTTCAGTTTATGCAGAATCACAGCAGTGTAGCCAGCCGTTATTACACTTTGAACGAGTGGCAGAACAGAGACCAGCAATAAGATAGATAGTTGTGATGTAACAAAAGGCGGAGCTCTTACGGGCTCTGCCTTTTTTGTGCAAGGCAGCGGTGCGGTATGCTCGTCTCTTTGTACGGTCCGGGTGGGGCTTATATTGTCCGTTCTTCGGGAAGGAATGGGCTGATAGTGGAGAGTCCCATGACCTTTATTGCAATGACTATTGCTTCGTCATCTGAAATGTGTTTGAGGCGTGTGTAACCGCTATCTGACTTCGCTGCCGCCGATTTTGTATCAGAATCCGAGGTCGTCGCAGCCATGAAATGCCGTCCCGCATCAATCAGGCATCTGCGTGGCACAAGCCCGATAATTTCCGTTCCGGTGACATACGTACCCCTCAGGGCAGCTGCCTTGCTGACTTCCTCAAATGCCGCATGAAGCGGAGTGGCATCAATGTCGGTAATGTTCATTGAAACTTGGGCGAAACCGTATTCCTTGATGTACCAGCCGATTGCCTTGCAGCCTTTCAGAGTGCCGGCGACTCTGGCCATGGACCCGTCGGCTTGTCTTACTGTTCTTCCGCTTTCCCTCACGTCTTTTGCAATTTCGGTTGCGAGTTCAGCGGATTCGGTGTCAAGATTGAAATTCACTGCTATGAGAAAATTGCGGGCCCCTACGTTTATCGCTCCGCAGCGGGCGACAGTTTCCGTGAATTCGGACGGCCCGAAGTCCGGTCGGGTATCCGGATCGGCAATTTTTTGCGGCAGGGACTCGTATTCTCCTTTGCGGCAATTTTCCAGTTTCCGCCTGTCCGGGCGGAATGCTGCAGCCTCATAGCAGTAGCACGGAATTCCCAATTCCTCATAAATCCTTTTCGCAAGGGCCCGTGCAAGCAAGGCACATTCTTCAAGGCTGATTCCGGACACGGGAACAAGCGGCAGCACGTCTGTCGCACCGGAGCGGGGATGCTTGCCGGAATGACGGCGCATGTCTATGACTTCGGCAGCAGCCTTCACGCCCCGGAATGCAGCTTCCGTCACGGCTTCCGGACTCCCTGCAAAGGTGACGACGGTCCTGTTGGCGTCGTGTCCGGAATCGATATGGAGAATCCTTGTCCCGGATGCGGAGGCGATGGCCTCCACTATATGTCCTATTTTCCTCCTGTCCCTGCCTTCGCTGAAATTCGGGACGCATTCCACAACTCGTTCCATAATTTGTAAATTAGAAAAATTATAAATATCTTCGTCCCTGACGAAATGAGGATGAATACAAAATTAATTTTAATCTTATTATGAAAAGAACATTTATAGCATTTTTTCTGATGACATTGTTTACCTTTTGCGGCAATGCCGAGGATAAGGCGGTGAAGATAATTTCAGAAGATGTTTTCAAGGCTGAAGTGGAAGATTTTTCCACACCGGAATGGAATTTCCTCGGTGAAGGACCTGTCGTGGTGGACTTTTATGCTGACTGGTGCCCTCCGTGCCGCAGGCTGGCTCCGGTATTGGAATCCGTCGCCAAGGAGTTTGACGGGAAAGTCGCTTTCATGAAAGTAAATGTCGACAATGCGCCAGCCTTGTCGGAAAGTTACGGTATCTCATCGATTCCTACGCTCCTGTTCATCAAGGCTGACGGCTCACATGAGTTCATCACGGGTGCAATGGGAGAGGAAGCCCTCAAGACAGCCGTCGGGAAACTATTGCCATAAATTCATCTCCGGTAATAGTCTCTTTTTCTATCAGATACCCGGAAGCCTCCTTCATTGTTTCCATATTGTCGGAGATCAGTTTCCGGGCTTTTTCATGTGCTGACCTGACAATGGCGAGCACTTCTTTGTCGATGTCGGCGGCAGTGTCCGACGAGCATGCGAGGGATGTGTCGCCTCCGAGGTAGGCATTGTTGACGGTTTCAAGGGCGACCATGTCGTACTTGTCGCTCATTCCGTATCTTGTGACCATTGCGCGGGCAAGTTTTGTAGCCTGCTCGATGTCGTTGGATGCGCCCGTAGTAATGGTGTTGAACACGATTTCTTCGGCCGAACGTCCTCCTGTGAGGGTCACGATGCGGTTGAAGAGTTCTTCCTTGCTCATGAGCAGGTGTTCACCCTCGTCAACCTGCATTGTATATCCCAATGCTCCCGAAGTACGCGGGATAATCGTAATCTTGTGGACAGGGGCAGAGTGCGTCTGCAAGGCAGCCACAAGCGCATGGCCTATTTCGTGGTATGCCACTATATCCCTTTCCTTGCCCGTAAGGACGCGGTTTTTCTTCTGAGCTCCGGCAATAACGGTTTCCACGCTTTCCTCCAGATCTGATGTGGAAACACTCTTGTGTCCCAAGCGGACGGCACGCAGGGCGGCTTCGTTGACTATGTTTGCGAGTTCCGCTCCCGATGAGCCTGCGGTTGCTCGGGCAACGATGTCCATGTCGATGTTTTCGTGACGGACCTTGTTCAGGTGTACGCCGAGAATGGCTTTCCTGCCTTCAAGGTCAGGAAGTTCCATTTGTATGCGGCGGTCGAAGCGTCCCGGACGGAGCAAGGCTTTGTCAAGGCTTTCCGGGCGGTTGGTGGCAGCAAGGATTACGACTCCTTTCCGTCCGTCGAAGCCGTCCATTTCCGTAAGGAGCTGGTTTAGGGTCTGTTCCCTTTCGTCGTTTCCGCCTCCCATTGCCGAATCGCGGCGTTTGCCGATAGCGTCGATTTCATCTATGAAGATGATGCAGGGGGCCTTTTCATTCGCCTGCTTGAAAAGGTCACGGACTTTTGCGGCCCCCATCCCGACGAACATCTGCACGAATTCAGAGCCTGAAATGGCGAAGAAAGGCACTTTTGCCTCTCCTGCAACTGCACGCGCCATCAGCGTCTTGCCCGTCCCCGGAGGGCCTACGAGCAATGCGCCTTTCGGCAGTGTTGCACCAATTTCTGTATATTTGGCGGGATTGTGGAGGAAATCCACGATTTCGTTCAGCGTTTCTTTCGCCTCATCCTGTCCGGCGACATCTGCAAATGTCGTCTTTACGTCCGAGTCAGCATAAATCTTGGCTCCGCTGTCGCCGAATGACATGAAATTTCCGCCTGCGCCTCCCATCCGGTTCCGGATGCTCTTGCTTGCCTGGCTCCAGATAAGATAGAATATGACGCCGGGCAGTATCCACAGCAGAAGAAAATTCAGGATAGGGGAGTTCTCCCTCGGGACAATCTGGTTGAATGTAATTTTGCCGTCCTTGTTCGGACTTCCGGCATTCAGGAGCCTGTCCACGAGTTGAGGGTCGTTGATTGCTCCGGTCTGATAGGCGAGCGTCTTGTCCCCTTCCTGCGTAAAAAAATATATCCTGTTGTCTTTTATCGTCACGTCTTTGACAAGAGCACTGTCCACCTTCCTGATGAATGTGCCATAGTCGGTAGTGATGATTTTATTTCTGTTGAACAGCGGGAATACTAGCCCGTTTAGCAGGAGGACTGTAATCAGTACCCAAAATATTCCTGAGAAGGGGTTTGCCGTCTTCCGGGCGTCCTGCCGGTTTTGTGAATCTTTGTTCATCCGTTCTTTTTTTTGTTGTCTTTATGAATGTGCGTACTGTGCATGTGCGCGTCAGGACAAATATCAGAATTTTTTGGACAGGTGCAGCCATACAGGTGCATATATTTGCTGTCAAAGCACAAATTTTATCGATTAATCGGTTTAGTTTTCAGATTTTGTAAAATATCACTAACTTTGGCCGTTACTGCGACATTATTGATGATACTATAAATTTTTCAATAGGTTTTGAACTATGAATGATGAAAAACTGATGCTGAGGGCCGCTGACAACATAAGGATTCTGGCGGCTTCAATGGTGGAAAAAGCAAATTCCGGACATCCCGGCGGAGCGATGGGCGGGGCGGATTTCGTGAACGTCCTCTTTTCGGAATATCTCGTTTATGATCCGGAGAATCCGCATTGGGAGTCCCGGGACAGATTTTTCCTCGATCCGGGACACATGTCTCCGATGCTTTATTCGGTACTTGCCCTGAGCGGAAAGTTCACCATTGACGAACTCAAGCAGTTCAGACAGTGGGGAAGCCCGACACCGGGACACCCTGAAGTGTGTGTCGACAGAGGTATAGAAAATACGTCCGGTCCTCTCGGTCAGGGCCATACCTTTGCCGTAGGTGCTGCGATTGCAGCAAAATTCCTGAAGGCCCGTCTCGGAGACGTCATGGACCAGACAATTTATGCCTATATTTCGGACGGCGGTGTGCAGGAGGAGATTTCCCAGGGGTCCGGAAGGCTTGCCGGACATCTCGGTCTGGACAATCTCATAATGTTCTATGACTCCAATGACATCCAGCTTTCCACGACCACGAATGCGGTCACGAGCGAGGATGTGGCAATGAAATACCGGGCATGGGGCTGGGAGGTCATCAGCATAGACGGAAACGACGTCGCTCAAATCCGCAAGGCGTTGGATACCGCAAAAGCCGTGACCGGCAAGCCGACATTGATTATAGGACACACGGTAATGGGCAAGGGTGCCCGCAGGGCAGACAATTCAAGTTATGAAAATTGCTGCGCAACACACGGTGCCCCGCTCGGCGGTGACGCATACGTGAATACAATAAGGAACCTCGGGGGAAATCCGGATGAACCGTTTGCTATATTCCCTGAAGTCGCGGCCCTTTATGAAGCCCGCAGAAATGAGCTCAAGGACATTGTGGCAGCGAAAAAGGCGAAGAAGGCTGAATGGGCTGCCGCTCATCCTGACCTTGCTGCAAAAATGGAAAAATGGTTCTCCGGGACTGCGCCTGAAATAGACTGGAATGCTGTAGTGCAGAAATCCGGAAGCGCAACCCGTGCTGCATCCGCAACCGTCCTCGGAGTGCTTGCAGAGCAGGTTGAGAACATGGTTGTGGCTTCTGCCGACCTTTCAAATTCCGACAAGACCGACGGTTTCCTCAAGAAGACCCATGCATTCGTGAAGGGGGATTTCTCCGGTGCATTCCTGCAGGCTGGCGTATCTGAATTGACTATGGCCTGCTGCTGCATCGGAATGGCGCTGCATGGCGGCGTAATCCCTGCCTGCGGCACATTCTTCGTCTTTTCGGATTATATGAAGCCTGCAGTGAGGATGGCGGCTCTTATGGAAACTCCTGTCAAGTTCATCTGGACACATGATGCTTTCCGTGTCGGAGAGGACGGCCCTACTCATGAGCCTGTCGAGCAGGAGGCGCAGATCCGTCTGATGGAGAAACTGAAGAACCATCACGGGCACAATTCCATGTTAGTGCTCCGTCCGGCCGATGCAGAGGAAACGACCTGGGCATGGAGGCTTGCAATGGAAAATGTTTCCACGCCTACCGGACTGATTCTTTCAAGGCAGAACATCGTGAGCCTTCCGGAAGGGAATGACTATTCACAGGCTGCCAAAGGCGCATACGTGACTGCCGGCTCGGACGAAAATCCTGATGTCGTGCTTGTGGCTTCGGGTTCGGAAGTTTCGACTCTTGTTGCCGGTGCTGAACTTCTCAGGGCTGACGGAGTGCGGGTGAAAGTGGTTTCCGTGCCATCCGAGGGACTTTTCAGAAGCCAGGACAAGGCTTATCAGGAAGCTGTCATACCTCATGGGGCAAAGGTCTTCGGTCTTACCGCCGGCCTTCCTGTCACGCTTGAGGGACTTGTTGGCGCGAACGGAAAGATATGGGGCATGGAGTCGTTCGGATTTTCCGCTCCGTACAAGGTGCTTGACGAAAAACTCGGCTTTACCGCCCGGAACGTTTATGAGCAGGTAAAGGCTATGCTTGCCTGAAATAGGATTTCAGCGCATCAAAATACCGTTCGAACGCAGCCTTTCCTTCGGGCGTGATTCTGCATACGGTGCGGGGCTTCTTTCCGGAGAAGCCCTTTTCTATTTGTATGTACCCCGCCTCTGCCAGCTTGTCAATCTGCACGCTCAGGTTTCCGGAGGTCGCCCCGGTCACCTTTTTGATATAAACGAAGTCCGCTTCTTCCGTTTCTTCCAGCAAGGACATTATGGCAAGCCTCAGTTCCGAGTGGAGAAGCGGATCCAGTTTCTTGAATGTCGGGCTCATCTTGACTTGATTTTTATTATAGTTCCCGGAATTATCAGGGAAATTATGGCAGTGACTCCGATTATTGCCGGTATGTGTACCGGAGGAAGCATGGCTGCGGCGACCGTGCCGGCGAGCGACGTTATGACTCCGGCGGCAATGATGCTGTAATTCTTATAGACCAGCCCAGTTATGGCAGTCGAGAGTCCGAGTGGCATGATTGTCAGGGCAGCCGTGTATGGCAGCATTTCTTTTGCGACCGTCAGGCTGAGTATGGCTGTCAGCACGGAAATTATAGCGAACAGAATCCAGATTGAGCTGACGAGGTAGTCCATGAAGTTCTTGTGACGGCGGTTTTCTTTTTTCGTGAGCATCCCCTGGAGCAAGGAACATGCGGGGAGAATGAACCACAGGAAGTTCCATGCCGGATTTCCGGTCTTGAGGTAAAGCAGATAGACGATTGCCGACGTTACGGCTACCACAATGCCCCAAATGAGGAGCTTGCTTCCTGATTCCTTTTCAAAATTGCGTCTGCT
>CALVDU010000098.1 GCA_944326375.1 uncultured Bacteroidales bacterium
CGGAACAGGTATATTCAAATTGGAAAGTGCCGGCGGCAATCGATACCGAACGCTGGGAAGCAGTGTCCGAAAACAGCAAAAGCGTCGTGTTCGAGAAAATTCTCCGGCTTGAAAATGCTTCAGGCAACGCATTCGATATAGGTGTGAGACGTTCGGTAGAACTTCTGAACCGGACGGACACAGCCCGGACTTTGGGGACGCTCATCCCGGATGGCATGAAGTGCGTGGCATACCGTACCGTTAACGAACTGAAGAATGACGGTATGGAAGAATGGTCGGAAGATACGGGTATGCCGTCCGTCTGGCTGCTCGGAATGTTCAATCCTACACCGACTACAGTGGTGTTCATACCGTACAATACGGATTATGACGGACGGAAAGTAAATGATGAATACTTCGGCAAAATTCCGTCAGACAGGCTTATTGCCGACAATGGCATACTCTATTTCAAGATAGACGGCAAATTCCGCAGCAAACTCGGCTTGCCGGAAGGCAGCGCCAAGGATATATGTGGAAGTTATGATTATGCAAAAGGGATTCTGACAATAATCAAATATACTCTTCCTGAAGGAAATTCACTGTATGTCAATGGACAATGGGGGCCGCAGGCGGATCCTTATGCAGGAGATGTGATAAATGCATACAATGATGGCCCTACGGATGACGGGACTGTGATGGGCCCATTTTATGAAATGGAGACATCCTCTCCGGCTGCGGCCCTGAAGCCCGGAGAAACCTTGTCGCATGTTCAGACCACAATGCATTTTTCCGGAACAGAAGACGATCTTGAAACTATTGTACGGGACGTCTTCGGGACAAGCCTGAAAAAAGTGTCGTCGGTTTTCTGAAAAAGCGACATTCTTCTTTCCGCTCCCCGTGATACCACATTCCAAAAAAATACTAACTTTGCAGACTTGGATTGACAGGGAGTGATATGCCGAGAGCAAAGAGCAAAGTTGAAATAAAGAACAGGCGAGCCTCGTTCGACTACGAATTTATCGAGACTTACGTGGCAGGAATAGTCCTTACCGGTACGGAAATCAAATCCATCCGTGCCGGCAAGGCTTCTCTTGTCGATGCTTTCTGCTATTTCAACGACGGCGAACTCTATGTCAAGAACATGAACGTCGCGGAGTACCACTGGGGCAGCGCATGGGGCCGGCACGACCCGCGCAGGGACAGGAAACTTCTTCTTAAAAGGAAGGAACTGGACAAACTCCAAAGAGCCGTAAAAGAAAAAGGCCTCACGATAGTTGCCGTAAGGCTCTTCGTTGCTGACAACGGCTATGCCAAGCTTCTTGTCGCCCTCGCGAGAGGAAAGAAGGAGTACGACAAACGCCAGTCCATCAAGGAGAAGGACCTCCGCCGTGAAATGGAAAGGTATTGACGTTAATGTATTAAGGCAAAGATATGGCAAAAGGTATTTCTACAATCGGCGTGCTCACGTCAGGAGGTGATGCTCCCGGGATGAACGCAGCCATCAGGGCGGTCACGAGGGCCGCAATCTACAACGGATGGAAGGTAAAGGGCATATACCGCGGTTACGAAGGCCTGATAAACAATGAAATAAAGGATCTTACCACAGAAAGCGTCAGCAGCACCATACAGAGGGGCGGCACGATTCTCAAGACGGCCAGGTCCGAAGAGTTCATGACGGCAGAAGGCCGGCAGAAGGCTTATGACAACCTTGTGGCGAACGGCATAGACGCCCTTATAGTGATAGGCGGAAACGGCTCGCTGGCCGGAGCACAGATTTTTGCGGCAGAGCATGATGTGCCTTGCATAGGTCTTCCGGGCACGATAGACAATGACCTGTACGGTACGGATTCGACTATCGGCTACGACACTGCCCTGAACACGATCATGGAGTGTGTCGATAAGATCAGGGATACGGCTACTTCCCACGACCGCATTTTTTTCGTCGAGGTAATGGGCCGGGATGCAGGTTTCCTTGCCCAGAACAGCGCAATCGCAGCGGGGGCGGAAGCGGCGATAATCCCTGAAGACTATACGGACATGGACCAACTGGAGCAGTTCATCAACCGCGGAGTCCGCAAGAGCAAGAACAGCAGCATAGTCATAGTTTCCGAAAGTCCCAAGACCGGTGGCGGCGGAGCCATGCACTATGCGGAACGTGTCCGCAACGAATACCCTCAATACGACGTGAGGGTCACCATTCTCGGGCATCTGCAGCGCGGCGGCACTCCGACGGCATTCGACAGGATTCTCGCAAGCCGTCTCGGCGTAGCGAGCATAGAAGCCCTCAACGAAGGCCAGCGCAACGTCATGGTCGGCATTTCAAACGACAATATCGTCTATGTGCCATTCCGCAAGGCAATCAAAATGGACAAACCTATCAACAAGGAACTGATCAACGTTCTCGGCGTCCTGTCCATCTGATTTTTTTTGTTTTTGACACTTTTGTTGAAAAATCTGCAACTCTGCCCAACTCCCTGTCAATCATAAAAATTTTGCCGGGAGAAAAATAATTGCTATCTTTGCGACCCCTGTATAGTGCAGGGATCGCAAATTTAGTATTAACCAGTTAAAGATCAAGACAGTGGACACACAAAGCTACAAGACAGTATCGCTCAAGGCAGGCGATATCAAGAAAGAGTGGGTCGTCATTGACGCCACCGACTTGGTGCTCGGCCGTCTTGCTTCCAGGGTTGCGCTTGTCCTTCGCGGAAAGCACAAACCGGGCTATACCCCACACATGGACTGCGGAGACAATGTCATAATCGTCAATGCAGACAAGGTAAAGCTCACCGGAAACAAAATGACCGACAAGGTGTATGTCCGTCACACGGGATATCCCGGCGGACAGCGCTTTACGACACCAAAGGAAATGCTGAAGAAAAGGCCTACTGAAATCGTCAGAATGGCAGTTAAAGGCATGCTTCCTAAAAACCGCCTCGGTGCAAAGCTCATCAACAACCTTTACCTCTATCAGGGAAGCGAGCATCCGCATCAGGCACAGCAACCGAAAACAATTAAGTTAAACGAAATTTAAGCAGAGGATGAAAGTAGTAAACGCCCTTGGAAGACGTAAGTCAGCAGTCGCCCGCGTTTATGTAGTCGCCGGGAAAGGCAACATCACAATCAACGGCCGAGACATCAACGATTATTTTGCGGCAGAATCTCTCCGTTACATTGTAAACCAGCCTTTCGAACTGACAGGAACTGCCGGACAGTTCGATGTCAAGATAAATGTCGGCGGCGGCGGAGTGAAAGGCCAGGCAGAAGCCATAAGGCTCGGCATCTCCCGCGCACTTTGCGAGGTCGACAGGGAAGCTTACCGCGCTGTTCTCAAGGCAAACGGATTCCTTACCCGCGATGCACGCGAGGTCGAAAGGAAGAAACCGGGACAGCCAGGTGCACGCAAACGCTTCCAGTTCAGCAAACGTTAATGTCTGCAAACTGTTGATTTACAAAATTGCACAGTCCGAAATAAAATTCAGGGATCTTCGGAAGGAAGTGATTTCGCCGGAGCTGCCCGAATTTGACGAGACTGCGGAAAATCCACGGGACCGGCATAGTGCCGCTGCCTGAGGATTGATGAAGAGAAGCCCGACGGGCAAGGCAAGACCCGGAGGGAAAAGTAGAAACGATTAAATTTCATTTGAAATGCCAAGAACAAATTTCCAAGAATTGCTTGATGCAGGTGTTCATTTCGGACACTTGGCGAGAAAGTGGAATCCGAAAATGGCTCCATACATTTTCGACCAGAAGAACGGAATCCACATCATCGACCTGCATAAGAGTATAGTAAAAATCGATGAGGCCGCAAACGTGATGAAACAGCTTGCGCGTTCAGGACGCAAGATCCTTTTCGTTGCGACCAAGAAACAGGCAAAAGAGATTGTATCGGAAAAGGCCGCTGCAGTCAATATGCCATACGTGACAGAGAGATGGCCGGGCGGAATGCTTACCAATTTCCCGACTATCCGCAAGGCTGTCAAGAAGATGAATACCATCGACAAGATGATTGAGGACGGTACTTTCGACACTCTTGCAAAACGCGAGCGTCTTCAGATTACCCGCCAGAGAGCCAAATTGGAGAAGAACCTCGGTTCAATCAAAGATTTGAGCAGACTTCCTTCAGCACTTTTCGTAGTGGATGTACAGAAAGAGATGAATGCCGTAAAAGAGGCAAACCGTCTCAACATACCGGTTATCGCTATGGTTGATACTTGTTGCGATCCTACTCCGATTGATTATGTGATTCCGGCAAATGATGATGCTGCAAAGTCAATATCCTATATAATGGACGTTCTCTGTGCAGCTGTGGCAGAGGGATTGAGCGAAAGGAAGCTTGAGAAGGAAAAGGAAACTTCGGAACAGCCTGACGCACAGGCCGCTTCCGGCAAGAAACTCCGTGCCCGCAAGGCAAAGTCTGCAGATGAGCCGGCAGAGGAACCTGTAGCGGAAAACGTTGCAGAGGCATCTGCCCCGGAGACTGCGGCAGAAGCCGAGCCGAAGGCTGAGGCCGCTCCTGCAGAGGCTGAGGCAGAAGCAAAGGCTGAATAGGAAAGTATTATTACCGACAAAAATTTCTGAAGATGGAAATAAAAGCAGCAGACGTAGCCAAATTACGTCAGATGACAGGTGCCGGAATGATGGATTGCAAGAAGGCACTCGTGGAGGCTAACGGCGACTACGCAAGGGCACAGGAGATTATCCGTGAGAAAGGCAAGCTCGTGGCAGCCAAAAGGGCAGACAGGGAGACATCCGAAGGTGCAGCCATCGCCAAGGTGGACGGCAACAGGGCAATTCTCGTATGCCTCGGCTGCGAGACGGACTTCGTCGCAAAGAACGAGGAATTCCAGGCTCTCGCCAATGCTATCGCTGACGCAGCCCTCGCACAGTTCCCTGCGGATGCAGAGGCTCTCAAGGCCTGCACTCTTGCAGACGGACGTACTGTAGAGGCTGCCGTTACAGAGCAGACCGGAAAGACCGGAGAAAAGCACTCCATTGCATACTACGCAAATCTCGAGGCACCGTACATTTCTTCCTATATCCACAAGATCAACGGCAAACTCGCCGCTATCGTGGCGTTCAACAAGCCGGTATCGGAGGAAGCAGGCAAGGGCATCGCAATGCAGGTCGCTTCCATGAACCCTGTGGCTGTCAACAAAGACTCTGTACCTCAGAGCGTGATTGACAACGAACTTGCAGTGGCTGTGGAGAAGACAAAGGAAGAACTCGTGAAGAAAGCCGTAAATTCGGCTCTCGAAAAGGCAGGCATCAACCCTGCGCACGTTGACAGCGAGGACCACATCGCATCCAACACCGCAAAGGGCTGGATTACTCCTGAACAGGCTGACAAGGCACGCGAAATAATCAAGACCGTGTCCGCAGAAAAGGCAGCCAACCTTCCTGAGGCGATGATAAACAATATCGCAAACGGACGTCTCAACAAGTTCTTCAAGGAAAACACCCTTGAGGAGCAGGAGTATCAGATGGGAGACGGCAAGATTTCCGTAAAGGAATATCTTGCAAGTGTCGACAAGGATGCCAAAGTCCTCTCATTCAAGAGATTCTCACTCAACGACTAGTCGTTGGCACATAAAAGTCCTGAGGGCTGTGTCAATCTTTTTGACCCAGCCCTTTTTTTATCAACACTGAAATGACACCCCAGTCCGCCACAACCAAACCAGAAAGAATCGTCTTCTTGGATTATCTCCGCTTCATAGCGTGCTTCATGGTAATCCTCGTGCACTGCATAGAACCGTTTTATCTCGGAGGAGAAGGTACTCTTATCAAGAATGCCGGAGACGCGGCATGGTCAACCTTCCTCGATTCCGCCTTGAGGGCGGCCGTACCTCTTTTCGTGATGGCTTCCAGTTATTTGCTGTTCCCTCTCAAGTATGATACGGGCACATTCTTCAAAAAACGTTTCGTGAGGGTCTGCATCCCTCTTATAATATGGTCATTGCTATATGCCCTGATCCCGTATTACGGTTCGGCGGAAGATTTCGGAAGGGGAGCGAATCTTCAGCGTCTTCTGCTGAATTTCAACCCTCATGCCGGGCATCTCTGGTTCCTTTACATGCTTTTGGGAGTCTATCTCCTGATGCCTCTGCTTTCCCCGTGGATTGAAAAGGTGTCCAAGCGAGGAGAACAGATTTTCCTTGGCGTATGGGCATTCACGACTCTTACCCCGTTCCTGCGTCAGGCTGCGTCAGCCCTGATAGATACGCCTGAATTGTGGGGCGAAGCCAATTGGAACGAATACGGCATGCTCTATTATGTCAGCGGTTTTGTCGGTTATCTCGTGCTGGGACACTATATCAGGACATATCTGTCGGATCTGTCATGGAAAAAGACTCTAATGGCTGCAATTCCGATGTGGATTGTGGGCTATGCGGTTACTGCAGGGTGGTTCTGGTTCAACATTCCTGACGGCTATCCTGTGAGCGGGCCTATAGACATTGCAGTGCATCTTGAGACGAGCTGGCAGTTCTGCGGGTTCGGCGTGGCTCTGACGACCATTGCTTATTTCCTTGTAATCAAGAAAATCACGGCTTCGGGATGGTTTTACAGGTCGATAATCCTGCCGGTTTCCAAAATCAGTTATGGAGTCTATCTCATGCACATGTTCATCCTTGTGTTCTTTCATCAGATTGTGGGGACATGGGCATTGTGTACTCCGCTGCACATTCTCGTGACGGCAGTCCTGACTTTCGTCACCTGCTCCGTAGTCGCAAAACTCATTTCCTTCATTCCCGGCAGCAAGTATCTTCTCGGCTGATCCATACTTTTTTTGAGAAAAGCGTTGGAATTTGGATTATTTGTTGTTAAATTTGTCAGGAACGCGAAATATATGACTTTTATCCTTTCATACGTACATCATCGCCACCATCAGAAACTCTCTGACGGCAGGTGATCCGTATGTTGTAAGGTTTATGATACAAGGGGACTTGCCGCAGATGCGACAAGTCCTTATTTTTTGCTCAAGCGCCAAATGGAATATTTATGATACAAACAAATCCGGAGAATTTATGTTACGTATAGCATTGCAGTCCAAAGGACGCCTCAATGAGAAAAGCCTTTCCCTGCTTCGGGACGCGGGGATAGCGGTCGAAGAAAGCGACAGGCGACTCTTGTCCCGGTCCTCGAATTTCCCTGTAGAAATTCTTTACCTCAGGGATGACGACATTCCCCAGACTGTCTCGTGCGGGATTGCCGACGTCGGCATAGTAGGGCTCAACGAAGTGCGTGAGCGCGGATTCGAAGTGGAAGTCATGCAGCACCTCGGTTTCGGCAAATGCCGTCTTTCCCTTGCCATACCTAAAGATATTCCTTACGACGGGCCGGAATATTTCAACGGGAAGCGTATAGCTACCTCCTACCCAGGCATTCTGGGGGCCTATTTCAAGGAAAAGAATGTGCAGTGCGACATCAGGGAAATAGCAGGGAGCGTGGAAATTTCTCCTTCGATAGGCCTGGCGGACGGGATATTCGACATCGTGAGCAGCGGAGGCACCCTGATCCAGAACGGACTGGCTGAAGTTGAAAAGGTAATGGATTCGGATGCCGTACTTATCGGCACTCCCGGGCTTCCGGAAGACAAACTCTCCGTCGTACGCATACTCCAGTCACGTTTCACTTCCGTATTGCGCAGCAAGGGAAAGAAATACATGCTCGTGAATGTCCCGAACGAGAAGATAGACGAGGCTCTCGCAATCATCCCGTCAATGAAAAGTCCGACCCTGCTTCCGTTGGCCGACAAGGGGTGGAGCGCCATACATGCAGTCGTGGACGAATCCGAAATCTGGGACAAGGCGGACAGGCTCAAGAAGATAGGCGCAGAAGACATTCTCATCCTTTCAATGGAAAAACTCATAATATGAAAATATGGAAATATCCCGGCAGGCAGGACTGGAAGTCCATTGTCGGAAGACAGAATGCCGAAACACCGGCGGAAATCAGGGACAGCGTCGCTGCAATCCTGAAAGACGTTGCGGCGGAAGGCGATGCAAAGGTTCTCGAGTATGTCCGGAAATTCGACGGCTTCTCTGCAGACAAGACGGCTCAGGCAGACACGTCAAAACAACAGGCGGCATGCCTGAAAGTTTCCCCGGAGGAAATCGGAGCGGCAGAAAAGATGGTTCCGGACGGACTCAAGACCGCAATTGCCGCAGCAGCCGAAAACATACGCAAGTTCCATGCTGCCCAAATTCCCGAGGACATTGCCGTTGAGACAATGCCGGGAGTGGTCTGCATGCAGAAGAATATCCCCATGCAGACGGTCGGGCTTTACATCCCGGGAGGCACTGCGCCCCTTTTTTCTACTGTCCTCATGCTTGCCGTACCTGCAAAACTGGCTGGAGTTGAACGTATTGTAATGTGTACCCCTCCGGACAAGTCCGGAAAGGTCTCCCCGCTCATCCTTTATGCCGCCAGTGTCTGCGGTGTGGATGAAATTTACCGGATAGGCGGTGCAGTGGCAGTCGCTGCGATGGCATACGGCACGCAGACCGTCCCGAAGGCGGACAAGATTTTCGGACCGGGCAATGCGTACGTCACGGAAGCGAAACAGCAGATTTCCCGCATCTGCGCCATAGACATGCCTGCAGGGCCGTCTGAAGTGATGATAATCGCCGACGCAAATACTCCTGCGGATTTCGTCTGCGCCGATTTCCTCTCCCAACTGGAGCATGGGCGGGACAGTCAGGCTATCCTTCTGACCACATCAGAGGCCCTTGCCGATGCCGTGTCCGAAGAATTGCCGCGCCAGGAGGCGGTCCTTTCGAGAAAATCTTTCGTGGATCTCTCATTGTCCAAAAGTGCTGCAGTCGTGCTTTCTTCAGAAGCGGAAATGGTGGATTTTGCAAATTTCTACGCTCCGGAGCACCTCATAATCTCCACTGAAAATTACAATGAAATCCTCAAGGGAATCCGGAATGCAGGCAGCGTGTTCCTCGGCAGATATTCTCCTGAAAGTGCCGGCGACTATGCTTCCGGCACCAATCACACCCTTCCCACAGGCGGCTGGGCTGTCTCATGCTCCGGCGTGAACCTTTCTTCGTTCATGAAGAAGATGACTGTCCAGGAGATATCTGAAGCGGGCTTGCGCAGCCTCGCGCCCGTCATAGGGAGCATGGCAATGGCGGAGGGGCTTGACGCTCACGCAAATGCCGTGACCATAAGGTTGAAACGGACTTGACATTATATATTATGGAAGACAAGAACAACATCAGGCGGCTTCTGAGGGACAATATAGCCTCACTTGCCCCGTATTCCACCGCACGCGACGACTGCCGCGTGCAAATGGACATCTATCTCGACGCCAACGAGAACCCCTATCCCAACGGCGTCAACAGATACCCTTCGCCGCACCAGACCCGGCTCAAGGAAATGCTTTCTGTCCTGAAAAAAATCCCTTCGGAAAACATTTTCCTCGGTAACGGAAGCGACGAGGCAATAGATCTGGTCTTCCGGCTTTTCTGCCCTCCCGGACGGAGCAGCATGGTACAGGCGGTGCCCACATACGGCATGTATTCCGTCGCTGCCGCCATAAACGATGTCCGCGTGATAGATGCTCCCCTCCGGGAAAATTTCAGCCTCGACGCTGATTCACTGCTCTCCAAAGTGGAGCATGACACGAAAGTGATTTTTCTCTGTTCCCCCAACAACCCTTCGGGAAATCTGCTGGATCGGGACGGAATAATCCGAATCCTCGACAATTTTGACGGAATCACAGTGGTAGACGAAGCGTACATCGATTTCACGGAAGAGGAAAGCATGGTTTCGCTCATCGGCAGATATCCCCGGCTGATAGTGCTCCAGACTCTTTCTAAGGCATGGGGGATGGCCGGCCTGAGGATAGGCCTCGCCATTTCCGACAAGTTTACGGTAGAGGTAATGTCTCGTGTGAAATACCCCTACAACATAAGTCTCCTGAATCAGGCCAAGGCCGAAGAACTCATGAGGGACCCTTTGTCCGCTTACGAAAAGGCGGAAGAAATAAAGTCGGAGAGGGAACGCCTTGCGACCGGATTGGCGGTCATTGACTCGGTGGTGAAAGTTTATCCTTCCGATGCAAACTTCCTCCTTGTGCAGTTCAAGGACAAAGATATGGCATTTGACAGGCTGATGCAGGCCGGCATAATTGTCCGCGACCGCTCGTCCGCATACATGTGCGCCGGCTGTCTCAGGATTACTGTCGGGACTCCGGAGGAGAACGACCGCGTTCTTGCCGTGCTTTCAGATAAATGTGCTTCGTCCGGATGTGCCGGAAGCGATGCTGACTCTTCTGACGGGAAGGCTTCTGACGCTGCGATGGCCGGGCGGCAGGCAGGGGCAGCGGAAAGGTGTGCATCCTGTTTCCGTCGTACCGGGGAGACAGCCGTGTCGGTCAGGGTAAATCTCGACAAGTTCCGCAAACCCCGCATTGCCACTGGATTGGCATTCCTCAACCACATGCTCGAACAGATCGGCTGGCACGGCGGCATTACCCTCGATGTCATTTGCTTCGGAGACCTTGCTACAGATGACCACCACAGCGTCGAGGATGTGGCGATTGTGCTCGGGGACTGCCTGAAAGAAGCTCTCGGGAACAAGGCCGGCATAGGACGCTACGGTTTCAGCCTGCCGATGGATGAGGCGGAGGCGACCGTATTGCTTGATCTGGGCGGCCGGATAGACTTTCTCTGGGACGTCACGCTCCATGAACCGAAAATCGGAGATGTCTCGGCGCAGATGTTCCGGCATTTTTTCAAGTCGCTTTCGGAGCACCTTTGCTGCAACCTGCACATAAAGGCTGCGGGCGACAATGACCATCATATCATGGAGGGCGTCTTCAAGGCATTCGCCCGTGCATTGAGAATGGCGGTAAGGCAGGAGCACGGAGCAAGTCCTGTACCGAGCAGCAAGGGGGCGTTATGACAGGTATCATAGACTACAACACCGGCAATATCCGCTCGGTCGAAAATGCTCTCATGAGATTGGGAGGAGACTACGTCCTGACTTCCGACACGGAAGTGCTGTCCGCATGCGACAGGCTGATCCTCCCCGGAGTAGGTGATGCCGGATATGCCATGGCGCAGTTGAGGGCATGCGGACTGGATTCATTCTTAAAGTCATGCACAATGCCTGTACTCGGCATCTGTCTCGGAATGCAGCTCCTCTGTTCCTATTCTGAGGAGAGTGATACGGACTGCCTCGGCATCTTCCCCAACCTTGTCCGTCGGTTCGAGCGAAGCATGCCTCTGAAGGTGCCGCATGTAGGGTGGAACGACATTACGGGGCTCGACCCTGTACTTTATGACGGCGTTCCCGAAGGGTCATACGTCTACTTTGTTCATTCATATTTCGCCGAAATCAACGAAGATACCGCCTCTGTCACAACGTACGGCATCCCGTTCAGTTCATCCCTGCGCAAGGGCAATTTTATGGGCTGCCAGTTCCACCCCGAAAAGAGTGGTGACGTCGGAGAGAAAATATTGTCGAACTTTTTGAAAATGGAGCCATGATAAACATAATACCTGCAACGGACATTATCGGCGGCAAATGTGTCCGCCTGACGGAGGGCGACTACGGACGCTGCAGTGTCTACGATGCCGATCCTCTCGACATGGCAAAGACATTCGAGGATTGCGGAGTTTCCCTTCTTCATCTCGTGGACCTCGAGGGCGCAAAATCTTCTTCGTCCGTCAACCTGAAGGTTTTGGAAAAAATCGCCGCCGGGACATCCTTGAAAGTGGAGTTCGGCGGAGGCATCAAGTCTGACGCCGCGCTGAAGTCGGCATTCGATGCAGGGGCATACAGGATAGTGGCGGGCAGTGTCGCCTGTTCGGAGCCGGAACTTTTTTCTTCCTGGCTGCAGCGTTTCGGCGGAGAAAGGATTGTCCTCGGGGCAGACGTAAGGAACGGCACGGTCGCCGTGAACGGCTGGCTGGATTCAGCCCCTCTTGCTCCCGATGCCCTGATAGGGAAGTTCCTGCCGGACGGACTGAAAACCGTAATTGTGACAGACATTTCCAAAGACGGAATGCTCGCTGGCCCGTCGGTAGGGCTTTATGCCGGCCTCATGCAGACTTTCCCGGGGGTGGAAATCGTGGCAAGCGGGGGTGTGTCGTCAATGTCGGACATTGCTGCATTGGACAGGTCAGGCGTACCGGCGGTAATCGTAGGAAAGGCAATTTATGAAGGGCGGATAACTCCGGAAGACATAAGGAGGCATGCCGCTCAGGACAAAGAATAACAGGAAAATGCTTGCGAAAAGGATAATACCATGTCTTGACATCAAGGACGGTCAGACGGTCAAGGGCGTAAATTTCCTGTCCCTTAAATCTGTCGGCGATCCGGTTGAACTTGCTGCCGCTTATTCAGAGCAGGGGGCGGATGAACTCGTGTTTCTCGACATCAGCGCCACGTTGGAGGGACGTAAGGCCTTTGCAGGACTGGTGGAGAGGATTGCCATGCACATCAATATTCCGTTTACGGTGGGTGGGGGCATTTCTTCGGCGGAAGATGCTGCCGTGCTGCTGAAAGCGGGAGCGGACAAGGTTTCGATAAACAGTGCTGCTGTAAGGAATCCCGCTTTGATATCGGATATTGCCTCACGGTTCGGTTCACAGTGTGTGGTTGTGGCGATAGATGCGCGTCAGACCGGCGGGGAATGGAGGGTCACGACTCACGGCGGCAGCCGGATTTCCGACAAGGAACTGTTTTCATGGGCGAAGGAGGCGGAAAGGCTCGGCGCCGGTGAAATCCTGTTCACGTCGATGGATCATGACGGCACATGCAACGGATATGCGTGCGGGCAGTACAGGAAACTTTCCGGAATGCTCGGCATTCCCGTGATAGCGTCCGGCGGGGCGGGGAATGCGGAACATATTGCAGAGGTGCTTTCGCCGGAAGGCGGGTGTGCGGATGCTGCACTTGCCGCTTCGATTTTCCATTACGGGACAGTACGCATTCCCGACCTCAAGCATCTGCTTGCCGCCCGCGGCATACCAGTACGTACTACGGCGACGGAATGGGACCTGTCAATAAAAAACAAATTGTAACAGATATGATAAAGACAAACTTCAAAATCGAAAACATCGACTTCGGGAAAAGTCCCGACGGGCTTATCCCTGCCATAGTGCAGGATTGCTTCACACTCAAGGTCCTCATGCTCGGCTACATGAACCGGGAGTCTCTTGAAAAGACCCTTGCCACAGACAAGGTCACTTTCTTCAGCCGCAGCCGCAAGTGCCTGTGGACCAAGGGTGAGACCAGCGGGAACTTCCTTCTTGCAAGAGAGATGTTCGCCGACTGCGACAACGACACCATTCTGGTCAAGGCCGAACCCCTCGGCCCGACATGTCATACCGGCTCCACCTCCTGTTTCGGCACGGACGACGACGAGGGATTCATCCGGGAACTCCAGGAAATCATCCGCAGACGCAAGGCCGAACGCCCCGAAGGCTCATATACAGTGAGGCTTTTCGACAAGGGAGCGGCGAAAATCGCTCAAAAGGTAGGGGAAGAAGCCGTAGAGACTGTCATCGAGGCGGTAGCCGACAATGACCCTGCCATGATATACGAGGCTTCGGACCTTATATATCACCTTCTCGTCCTTCTTGTCCACAAGGGGCTTTCGATTTCCGACCTCGAAACGGAACTGCGGAAGCGGCACAAGTGACTCCAAAACGTACACGGAAGCATGCAAATGTGCCTTTCAGGGAAAAATCGACATTTCCAATCCGAAAGATAAGGGAAGTCCTGAAGACGGATTTGCAACTGATCCCACGGAAAAGGTTAGAAGATGTAGAAAATCGTCGTGAAATAATTGAAAATCATAAAATACGCCGATGCTGTCGGGAGGAAAAAATCGCCTTCAAACAGCATCGGTGTCGTTTTTTTTCGTATTTTTGCGCCCCGAAACTCAATCTACAATTAATGAAGACAAGGTTATTTATTTTTCTTGCACTGATTGCAAGCACTTTAAATGCATTTGCTGCAGTCCAGGGCAAGGACAATGAAAATGTCGTCGTCAAAGGAGTCGTCACATCTACAGACGGCGAACCTTTGGTAGGCGTTGTCGTGATGGCTGAATCACTCGCCGGAGGGGGTGGCAGCGGTGTAAGTACTGACATCGACGGTAATTACTCCATTTCTGTCCCGGCAGGTACTGAACTCAAATATCACGCCATCAGTTACGAGACGGTATCCTTCATTGTCCCTTCAGGTGCCGCAGAGGTGGTACACAACGTGTCCCTTGAGTCTGATTCGCAACTCCTCGATGAAACGGTGGTCGTTGCATACGGAGTCAGGAAGAAAGGCACAATCACTGGCTCGGTATCGAGCGTCAAATCAGAAAAGATTGAAAGCACCCCGACAGCCGCTTTTGACCAGGCTCTCCAGGGTCAGGTTCCGGGACTCACGGTAGTCTCTTCCACCGGAGAACCGAGTGTTGCCGCCACAATGACAATCCGCGGTACCAACTCGATCAATTCCGGTACGGCTCCGCTCTACATCCTTGACGGGGCTGCGATTTCATCTTCGGATTTCAATGCAATCAATCCTTCCGACATCGAGAGCATATCGGTGCTGAAGGACGCTTCCTCCACTTCAATATACGGAGCGCGTGCCGCCAACGGCGTGATTGTGATTACCACCAAGAGAGGCCGTTCAGCAAAGCCGGTCATCACTTTCCGCACCCAGCTCGGATTTTCCAACATCGCTGACGGACAATGGAACCTGATGAACACTGCCGAACGTATCCAGTATGAAAAGGAACTCGGCATCTTCTCCGGCAACGAAGCCGAACTGATGCAGACGGATGTGAACTGGATGGATGCGGTGTACAACGATGCCGCCTTCCTGCAGAACTATGAACTTTCGGTGTCAGGGGCGTCCGAGTCGACCAACTACTTCGTGTCAGGAGGATACTACGACCAGGAAGGTATTGCCCTGGGTTCATCTTTCTCAAGGTATTCGATCAGAGCCAATGTGGAACAGCGGGCGGCCAAATGGCTTACCGTCGGTACCAACACCATGCTCAACTACCAGACGATCGAGCGTGCCGTCGAAGGCGAGATGACCCTCGTGACCCCTATTTCCGCATCGCAGTTCATGCTTCCTTACTGGAATCCTTACCGCGCCGACGGCTCCGTGGCCTCGATCGAGGACGGATCCTGGAACGGCGACGGGCAGAACCCGATAGAATGGCTTGAGAACAATCCGCTCACATATAAGAAATATAAGGTCTTCTCTTCTGTCTTTGCAGAAGCCAAGCCTATAAGGGGACTTTCAATAAAGTCGCAGTTCACAGTCGACTACTCCCATACGACGGCTTTCGGCCAGTCCTATCCTGAATATGCCCCGAATCTCGGAAGCGGTACGGCGCAGAGAAGTTCCACCGACGGAATTTCCCTGTCCATCACAAATACCGTGGGCTACACATTCGACATCGACCACGAGCACAACTTCAATTTCCTCGTCGGTCAGGAGGGTATAGATTACAGATATGAGTCATTCGCCCTTCTTGCGGAAGGCCAGAACAACAACAAGCTGACCAACATAACCAACGCATCCCGCGTTACCCAGTGGCAGGACACCACCGATGACGATTACGGTTTCCTTTCGTTCTTCGGCCGGGCGGAATACAATTATCTTGACAAATATTATGTGGAAGCGTCTGCACGTGCGGATGCGTCCTCCCGGTTCGGCCGTTCAGGACGTTGGGCCGGCTTCTGGTCTCTCGGCCTTATGTGGAACATGAGGAACGAGATGTTCATGGAGAACACACGCACCTGGCTCACGACCGCTCAGATATCATTCAGCACCGGTACTTCCGGAAACTCCTCGATTCCGAATTATGAGCATCTTGCGCTTGTGAGCGGAAGCGGCGACTATGTAGGCACTCCTGGACTTGCCCCGTCTTCACAGGGCAACGAGGATCTCGGCTGGGAAAAGACCTGGACAACAAATCTCGGTCTTCACTTCGGCTTCTGGAACCGTCTGAACGTGGATCTTGAACTCTACAACAAGCTTACGTCCGACATGCTCATGCTTGTTCCCCAGTCCTATTCGGACAACGGTTTCGGATCCCGCTGGGACAATATCGGTGCGATGGTCAACAGGGGAGCGGAAATCAACCTCAGCGGAAACGTCATCCAGACACGTGACTTCGTGTGGACCCTGAATGCCAACGTTTCCTACAACCACAACAAGATTACCGAACTCTACGAAGGGGTACAGGAATACGAGTTGTCTTCCACAAACCTCAAGCTCGTCGTGGGACATGACGCAGGGGAATTTTTCATGAACCGCTTTGCGGGAGTGAACCCGGCCAACGGAGATGCCCTCTGGTACACCAAGGACGGAGAAATCACCACTGAACTCCGCGATGAGGACAAGGTCATGACAGGGAAGAGCCTGAACGCCCCTTGGGCCGGCGGTTTCGGGACAACCTTCTCATGGAAGGGACTTTCCCTCACTGCGCAGTTCAGCTGGATAGGCAACCGCTGGGTCGTCAACAACGACCGCTACTATCAGGAGTCCAACGGACGTTTCCAGTCCTACAACCAGTCCCGTGTCCTTCTTGACCGCTGGAAAGAGCCTGGAGACATTACGGACGTCCCTCGTCACGGCGAATACATGGAGTTTGATGACAGGCTTCTCGAAAACGCATCTTTCCTCCGCCTCAAGAACCTGATGCTGAGTTACAGTTTCCCTGAAGACCTTATCAGGAAGACAGGCTTCATCAGCGGGCTTAGGGTCTATGCCCAGGGACAGAACCTCTTTACTTTCACGAACTTCAAGGGACTTGATCCGGAGGGCGTATCAAACCTCTACATCGCCCAGTACCCGATGTCCCGCCAGTTCACGTTCGGTCTTGACTTAACTTTCTAACAGGAGGACAAGATGAAAAATATATTAAGGACAATTACGTTTTCAACACTTTTTGCCGCTGTGCTTTTCAGTGCCGCTTCCTGTTTGGAGAAGTATCCGGGATCATCCATTCCTGACGATGAGGCCATGCAGACTTTCGCAGATGCCGAGCAGCACGTCGTGGGAATCTATGCGAGCCTGAAGACCGGCAACCTTTACAGCGGGCTTCTTACCCTGCTTCCGGATATCCAGGCAGACCTTCTCCATGCCGTTGAGGGAAATTCCAATACTTACGGAAGATTCTGGCAGTGGGACATACTGCCTACGGACGAGTATATAGAAGCAGTTTACGGTTCCCTGTACACTGTAATCGGGAACTGCAATTTCTACCTCGACAGGGTTGACGCAGTGCGCGAGACCATCATCGACGACGCCGAACTCGACCAGCTCGACATATATACAGGCGAAGTCTACGCCATACGCGCCCTCTGCTACTCCGAACTCATCAAGTGCTTCTGCAAGGCATACGATCCGGCTACTGCAGAGAATGAACTCGGAGTGGTCCTCAGGACCAAGTATTTCGAGAAGGAGCCTGTGGTTCGGGCAAGCCTCAAGGCTTCATACGCGCAGGTGCTCTCCGACCTCGAGAAGGCCGAGTCTCTTCTGGACGAGGACGACGATGTGGCAAACAACTATTACATGTCTCTGGCAGGGGCTTATGCTCTCCATGCGAGGGTTGCCCTGTATATGCAGAACTGGGACGATGCGATAAAGTACTCCACTCTGGTGCTCGACTCCGACAAGTTTGTGCTTTCGAGCGTTTTGCGTCAGGGAGGCACATACAACGGCTCCGCATATTCTGAATTCGATTCCCTGTGGAGCTTTGACTCCGGAAGCGAAATCATCTGGAGAATAGGTTTCACCCCGACTTCCTATGGCGGAGCGCTCGGTACGGTCTTCCTCAATTTCAACAGGGACTATACCTATTTCTATCCGGACTTCGTGCCGTCGCAATGGGTTCTCGACCTTTATCCGGAGAACGACTACCGCTATTCGTCATATTTTGCCGACGCTTCGGTAACGGGCATTCCGGTAGGTTTCGACCACGGCCTTTCATGGCCTCTGCTTGTCAAGTATTACGGCAACCGCTCCTTTGTCGAGTCCAGCATGCTTTTCCACGTCTGCATGCCAAAGCCGTTCAGGCTTGCGGAGCAGTATCTCATACGTGCAGAAGCCAACTGCCGTGCGGCAACTCCTGACTTCAGTGCAGCCAATGCCGACATCCTCGAACTCAGGGCCGCACGCATGGCAAGTGCAGGGTCTGTTGCACTCAGCGCAAACAATTGGCAGGAAATCATTTCCGAGGAACGCGTGAAGGAACTTTACATGGAAGGCTTCCGCCTTCAGGACCTCAAGCGGTGGGGACTTGGTTTCGAGCGCGTGAATCCGAACGTGGCCGGAATACAGCGTGAGGGGAGCGACCTGAAAGTCGCTGCAGACGATGAACTCTTCGTATGGCCAATCCCTCAGAATGAACTGGATGCACCGGATTCCGGCATCCTCCCTAACGACAGCAACAACTGATAAATCCGGAAGAATATGGTAAAGCATTCAACAATACTACTCATTCTCGCCATCGCCGCAGTTTCGGCGATGTTTGCGGGATGTGAACAGAAGAACATGCTGTATTCCGATGCTGAATATATAATGTTCTCGGATACGGCGGCAGTCTATCCGGTAATGGAAGGCGATGACTATTCCTTCAAGGTGCCGGTAATTTCCACCGTGACCCTCGACTATGACAGGACCATTGCTGTGGAAGTCATCGACGAGGGCAGCAATGCCGTGGAAGGACGCGACTACCGTCTGAAATCCAATACGCTTACGATACCTGCCGGCCAGAATGCCGCATACGTGGAAGTCTATCCGGACTATGACAGTTTCGATGTGGACGACACGCTTTCCTTCAACCTTCAGCTCGTCATGCCTGAACAGTTGAAATGGGATGTATATGGCAACAGGACCAAGGTCACGATGCTCAAATCCTGCCCGTTCTTGATCGACGAGTTCACCGGTTATTGCGTTGTGACCTCCCTTTTCCTCTATACCTATCCCGGTGCAGAGAATACTTCGTACCAGAGACTCATAGAGACAGAGGTTTCGAAGGAAAAGGAGAATACCGTGATACTTCACGACTGGCTTTTTACAGGCTATGACGTTACCCTGACCTTCGATCCGTCCGACCCTGTCAATCCGACGGTGTCTATGGATCCTGACCAGATCCTCAGCGACGAGGAATCCGTGTTCGGCCAGGTCAACGGCGACAACAGGATACTTGTGGAAAGCAGTCCGAACTATATATCGTCTTTTAATTCCTGCCTTAAATCCGTCTCTCTGTGGGCAAGAGTCTATGTCAACAACATGAGCGAACAGGTAGGAACTGTAGGACACTACTACAATGTCATGGAGTGGGTGTCCGATGAGGAAGGAGAACGCCTCAAGGGAGAAGGCATGTAATGACACGATAACCTGAAAACCAAAAAAAGAAAAAAGTCATGAAAAAATTTGCTTGCATAATTACGACTGCGTTTGCGCTTATGTCGTTGGCATTTGTTTCTTGCGACCCTAACGAGGGTAACGCAGACAATACTGTTCCACAGTTCCCTGAAAAGGTGGACTATGAGATTGTTGCCGGGAAGACGGTCACCGTTTCTTTCTCCGCCAACATGGACTGGACTGCAAGCCTCACTGCGGATGCTTCCGGTGATGAGATTGCCAACTTTACGCTTCTGGACGGCGAGATGTCGGTATCATCCGTCAGCGGGAAGGCCGGAGAAGCCCAAGTGACAGTAAAAAGCCTTGCCGGCGGAGCTGATTTTTCCGACCATATCATAAACCTTTCCCTTACGATGGGCAGCGAGAGCGCAGTCATAGCGTCGATCACGCTCAAGAAAGTCGGGGAAGATTATTCTGTCAGGAGTGCAATCGTCAATGCCGACGGTAACGGTTTTGTTTCGGCTGCACCGGATGGAGAAGATTTTGTCCCGTCTTTTGACCTTGAAGGCGAGCCTCTGGCAGACAATGCCTCCATAAACATGGTATGGGCAGATGCAGAGAAAGGTTACAGGGCATATTTGAGGGTTACCTCCAATTTTGAGGTCCGTCTCGGCGGCAGCGCACTGGAGAATATGGATCCGAGCACATCAAGAAACGGAGCAGTTACAATTGTGACTCTCCAGCTCAACAATCCGGAATTTGAAGGAGCGGGACCTTTTGACCTTGTCATAAAATCTGACGACGGGGCTGTCTCCCATACCTATTTAGTAACGGTTCCTGCATTCACCCCGAAATTCACCCTCTATCCTGTGGCATTTGACGAATTCGGAGGTTTCCTGTGGGCTGAAAACGAATGGTCTGAAGCAGGCTTTACCTATTCTTACAATACGGAAGAGCCGATTGCTGCCGGTTCCGTGACCAATCTCGTATGGCCGGAAGGAGTGGCGGGATATTCCTACCATATTCTTGTGGACGCCAATTTCAACTATAGCGTCAATTCATTCCCGGAATGGTTTACGGTTACCGACAATGCGTTCACTCCGCGCTCCTCATCAGGAACGATGGATGAATACGACATTAATGTGGCTGGATCGGAATACACTCTGGACGGCGTTACGGATGATCTCGTGTTCGGCATGACCGGCAACGACTCATACGTCTATACCTATCCGGTATGCCTGCCTGCATGCGATACCTTCTTCCGTTCTACCGTATCACAGCAGATTCTCTTCAATGAGGAAGGCCAATTCCAGAATACCAATGGTGATTATCAGGATGGTCCGGTAACAGGCAACATCACTTCGGCTGCTGATCTCCAGTTCTTTTTCTTCTCTTGGAATGACATGACGGGTCGTTTCCAGTCAAGGACTACGGAATATGATGATGCGACCCATACCTATACCGGAAGCCGTGACGCAGCATGGATGAAACTTGTGTATGAATGGCCGGCAAACGCCAATGTGCTGAATGCGGTCAGCGTTTCATTATCTGTTGATACAGAGTCCTATACAACTCCTCGTCGGGGTGTCATAATGGCGGTGCCAAATGTTGTCGTGGAAGAAGCCGTAATCCTGAACGGAAATCAGCTTCTGAATATGGAGACAGGAGAAATCGCTGATGATTATGCAAAATATATTGTGGCCAATATCCAGCAGGGAGAAATCGTAAACGAAGAGTTCTCGGTTTCCGTCAGCCCGGACATAGATAACGATTATTATAAGGCGTATTATGAGTTCGCTGAAGTGACTACAGAAGACGAACTCTTTGAATATGAATCCTATCTTGGTGACAACAATATCGAAGGTGCAATCAGTGATCTTGCAAACGGCATGAAGGTTTATATCTTCATATACAGCAACAGTATGATGGCAGAAGGTATGGGGTCTCTTGTCCTTAGCGGGGAATATGGAGAGTACTTCATTGAGCCGGATCCTTCTTCTGAAAACGGCTGGCTCAGTGCGGAACTTTGGGATGAATATCTGACTGTATTCATGGGCATGAATGTTCCTGCCGCCAAAGGAAGTGTAGGTACAATTACTTTTGCTGATACCGCATACAAAGACATTGCCGTCATCTATTGCGTCAAGAATTACGAATAGACCTGTTCCCCGTTGTGGAACAACAAGAAGTTATTAAAATATATTTATGAGATTTTTCAGATTTTCCGTACTGGCCGTCCTTGTCCTCTCTTCCGTTGCATCCTTTTCCGGGTGCAGCGTGGAGGAACTGAAGGACAACCGCGACCAGGACTACGGATATGTGCAGTTCAAATTGTATAAGGAAGCATCCTATACTCCGGATTCCAGGGCCGTGGTAACGGAACTCGATTCCCTGTACCAGGCAAGCAAGATTGCCGTATGGCTGACGGGTTCTGACGGTCAGGAGATTTCCCAGACGCTCACTCTCTCCGCTCCTGACAAGGATGCGGCAGAGTACGGGATGCGAAGCAGCAAACTCAGGGTTGTTGCCGGAGATTATCGTCTGATCAGGTTTACGCTGTATGACGGCGTGGACGATCCATTGTATAACGGCAGCGCCTCGGGAAACGAAACCTTCTCGGTCGTGCCGGGCGGACTTACGGTCCATGACCTCACGGCCAATGCAAAACCGAGGGGCTTCGTGCGTTTCCGCCTGATAAAGGACATATCGGATTTTACGCCTCCTGCAACGAAAAGTTCATCGGTTACGCGCCAGTTTACCATGGACGAGATAGACAAGATAGACATTACAGTAGTGAGGACGGATGACGGTTCTTATACGAGGTCGACGTTCGAAGACCTGCCTGTAGACTTTTCCGTACATTTCGCTACCGAAGATCCGGACGGGAACCCGGTGGAAAGTGACAAGGATTTCGGCTACAGGACTTCTTCGTCCGTATGCGACACCTTGGTGCGCATTGACGGCGGCGAGTATCAGGTCATGTCATATCAGGCATTTGACGTCAACGGTTCCCTGCTTGAAACGAGGGAATATGAAAGTGGAGAGCGTCCTGAATTTGCGGTGGCCGACAATGAGGAGACTACGGCAGACGTGAAGGTGACCCTTTTCGAAACCGATGCCTATATCAAGGACTACTACGCTCTTCATGCGATATGGGAGGCCCTTGACGGTGAAAACTGGTCCTATATGGGCGAGTCGTTCACTCCGGGCTGCACGTGGAACTTCAACAAGGACCCTGACCTCTGGGGCGACCAGCCGGGCGTGGAACTCCATGCCAACGGCCGCGTGGCCAAGATTGACCTTACGGGCTTCGGGATAAACGGCGAAATTCCGGCCCAGATAGGAGACCTTACGGAACTTGTAGAACTCCATCTCGGTTCCCACAACGAACTCAAACAGTTCTGGACGGATGATCCTGTGTCAGGTACTCCGCTCAATGCAAGCGAAGCGGAAAAGGCGGAACTGCGCCTGAAGAGGCACAGGGCCTTTACGGATGCTATGCACCACCCTGTTCAGACTTCAGCTCCTATTGCGCTGGCCCTCAGGGAACACAACATCTCAATAGACGCCATCTCATCTTATGATGAATATTCAAAGGATGAGATTTCGGCCATGGCTGCAGGCGGAAGGACTCCTCGCCGGGATTCGGACATATCCTTGTTCGACATGAATACGGGCAAGATGACCAACAACCTTACCGGCATCGACCCTGCAATCAGCAAACTCACGAAACTGGAGCAGCTTTCCATAGCCAACAGCCCTATAACGGCTGATAAAATTCCGGCGGAGATAGCAAATCTTGAGTCCTGCACTGACTTGGAACTCTACAACTGCCCAAATCTCGGAAGCCTTCCTGAGGGCCTGGCGAAGATGCCTGCCCTGATACAGGTGAACCTTTCAAACAACAATTTCGGCATAGGGGACACCAATGACGAAAATGTTGCATATCAGGCTTTGCACTCTCTGGTAACCGGTGCTTCCAAGGATCAGCTGCAGATAGTGTATTTTCTTTACAACAACCTCAGGAAAGTTCCTGTGGCGGAAATAGCCGACATGTCCAAACTCGGCATGCTTGACCTTTCCTACAATTCAATCCACGGGACAATCCAGCCGTTCGGGGAAACTTTCTCTCCTGTCGAAATCTACTTCGACAACAATGAGATCGAGGCCTTCGAGAATACGGACGGGGCATTCTGGAGGATAGACGACCTTGACGCCTTCTCCGCCAACTACAACAATCTTACGGAGTTCCCGAATGTCTTTACGGCAAATACGAATTATTCGCTCACAAGCATAGGCCTCGCCTACAACAAGATAAGCAAGTTCCCTTCAAACTTCAAGGGGCTGAAGGTCGAGACGCTTACCCTTACGGGAAACAAGTTTGAGGCTTTCCCTAAGGAACTCCTCGGTTCCCCGGATCTGAAGTCTATGGTAAATTACATCATTCTCAGTGCGAACGGGATGAAGGAATTTCCGAAGGACTGCTTCAAGAGCCCGTATACGAGTGCGCTGATATCAATGGACCTTACCTACAACAATCTGACGCAGCTCCCGTCCGACTTTAATGCCGAGACCTTCCCGTATCTCTATGGAGTGGACCTGTCATACAACAACTTCACCTCCATTCCTGCGGGACCTCTCAACAGTCCGGGCCTTACGGTATATGCCGTCAGGGGCCAGAGGGACGAGAACGGCGAGCGTTGTCTCAAGAACTGGTTCAACGGAATCTACAACCATACCGGACTGCGGGGCTACTATGTGGGTTCGAACGATATCGGAGTGATAGACGATACGATTTCCTATCTTATCTATTATCTGGACATCAGCGACAACCCGAATATAGTGTTCGACGCATCGGACATCTGCTATTACTGGCAGAGCGGTGCCTACATCCTTTATTACGACAAGACGCAGACAATACTGAACTGCGACGCAATGCTTGAATAACGGAGGACAAAAACAATGAATATCAAAAATACAGTCATACCGGTCCTTTTTGCGGCATTCGCCGCTGCAGCGATATCCTGCGAGCAGGAACCGCCTGTGGAATTTGCTCTCGACGGCAACGAGTTCAATGTCGAGGCGACCGGAGGCACATGCAATGTGGAGGTTTCTTCTCCTGGAGAATGGGTTGCCACGACCAATGTTCCGTGGATAACCGTATCCCCTGCAAACGGCAAGGGTTCGGAAATGTGCAGCATCATCGTGGACTCTTCCGTGGTCTTTACGAGTGAGGAGCCTACCCGCAAAGGCATAGTGCGCATATCCGTTCAGGACAATGACCCGAGGGAAATTACGGTCACGCAAAAGAATTTCCCGTACCAGATAACCCTTGCCGATGCGGAAGTCACGATCCCGAATTTCGATGACAAGGAAAACCGCTGGTTCGAAGTTCTTGTGAAGACAAATGTAGATTTTACTGTCGATCCGAAATATCAGGAGGACCCGACTCTCGGAATAGAGGGAGGCTGGCTCGAGGTGGAGCAGCAGCCTCTTGAACTTGACAGGGGTGCGCGTCCTCGCAACGTCAAACTGAAATTCACGTGGGACATCAATTCCGTTCCTGAAGACCGGTCTGCAGATGTCAACTTCGTGCCGGCAGGCAATGTGGACGAGTCCTATTTTTCCGAACTCGACGTGCTGAACGTGCTGCAGACAGCCGCCGCACGAATCAAGGAGAATTCCCGCGAGGGAGATTCCACTGCCCTCATCGGCATTGCACAGGCTCTCGGAGTATGGCAGATGTGGGATGCATCCATCCCTATGACCCGCTGGTCCGGAGTGGAACTTTGGGAATCTGATGACGAGAATCTTGACGGCAGGGTGAAGTCAGCGACATTCTACATGTACAAAACTGAAGACTACATACCTTTCCAGGTACAGTATCTTACTGCTGCTGAGGAACTCGTGTTCTATTCCAATGAAAACAGTTTCCGCCATGAGAACCTGGATATAGGACCTTATATCCTCGAACTCGGAGGCGACGACAGCAGGCTGAAGAGGCTGACCATTTCCGCCCACGGAATCGAGGATCTTCCGGACGAGTTCAGCAGACTCAAGAATCTTGAGTATCTCAACCTGTCGAGCAACAATTTCAAGAAGATTCCTGACGTGCTCACTCCGGACAATTTCCCGAATCTCCATGCGCTGCTGCTCAACACCAACCAGCGTGCACTCGTCTATGACCTGAGCAACATCACCGTGACCGAAGACCTGTTCTCAAGCAAGTACGGAGGCCTTTTCGAAGAGAACCTCAGGCCGGAGAACGACGGCTGCGGTTTCCCGAGAAGATTCCTCACATGGAACAAGCTCGATACTCTGACGCTGGGTGTGAATTACCTTGAGGGAGAACTTCCGTCCGACGAAGACCTGCTTGCAATGCCGGGAATCGAGGCTTATACGGATGCCGATTACGTCGGCCAGGATACCCTTGCCACCTATCTCAAGGATCACAATGTCCCGAAGGTGCTCACGAACCTGAAGAGATTTACCATCAACCACAACCGCTTTACGGGCGTCATGCCGGACTGGTTGATGTACCATCCTAATTTCGACCTCTGGGATCCTCTCGTTCTCGTCTTCTCCCAGGAAGGCAAGATGAGGGACGGTTCCTTGGCCGGGTTCAGCAACGAAAAGACCAATCTCGACTACTATTACAAGGAGTATCCGAACAAGCGTTTCGCTCCGGACAATTCCGGCGACGGCGAGTAGTTGTGCAGGGATGACATTATAAAGAAAGAAAAGAATCAATGAAGAAATTTGCATACATTTTTCTCGCTGCGGCAATGTTGTTTGCCGGTTCATGTGCGAAAGAGTCATTTCCCGGACAGGATTCCAAGACTCCCGTGACGGGAGGTCCTGATACTGTGGCAGGAGAGGTTATCATCAAGTTCGACGACTCCCTCTCGGATGTCCTTGACGGGATTGTCTCGAAAGGCGGTGCCGTTACCCGCTCGGGAGTTTCCTCTGTGGACGATGTCCTCGACATCATCGGAGGCTATTCTCTGGAAAGGGTGTTTCCGATGGACAAGAATACGGAAGAGCGTACCCGCGAGTCCGGCCTTCATCTCTGGTATGTGGTGCGTTTCGGGGAAGACCATACCGTAGATGAAGTCATGGAGAAACTTTCCGCCCTCGGTGAGGTGCAGAAAGCGACTCCGGTAAGGACAATCAAGAAAGCATACAATTCCGAAAGGAAGGCTGTCCCGGTTTCTCCTGAATTCATGCATTCTGCAGTGGTGTCCAAGACATCCGGGACATATCCTTTCAACGACGCTCTTCTCAAATACCAGTGGCATCTTGTCAACAGGGGCTGGAGCAGCGATTTCGTGATCGAGAAGGACAATCCCGAAATTACTTTCGACGAGACTGCCGCACAGGCCAAATTCACTGAAGGTGCGGACGTGAATGTGGAGCAGGCATGGGAAGACGAAATCAAGGGCGACCCGTCCATCATCGTGGCCATTCTTGACGAGGGACTTTGTCTCGAACATGAGGACCTCAAGGCGAGTTTCTGGGTCAACGATGGCGAGACATGGGGCTCGGATATCGATGCGGACGGCAACGGCTATGCGGGGGATGTCTACGGTTACAACTTTGCCAGCTCGACAGGCCTGATTTCATGGGATAGAGTAGGCGATACCGGCCACGGCACCCATGTGGGAGGAATCATTGCCGCCACCAACAACAACGGCAAGGGAATAAGCTCCATTGCCGGCGGCACCCCGGGAAATCCTGGCGTCAAACTTATGTCATGCCAGATATTTACCGGAAACAGCGCTTCCAATACGGTAAGCCTTGTCCGTGCAATCAAGTACGCCGCCGACAACGGTGCGGTTATCCTGCAGTGCAGTTGGGGATACATGTCCGGTGCTTCCAATTCATACGAACAGGGAGGCCAGGGATATGCGGACGAGGAGGAATGGGCCACGAACTGTCCTCTCGAGAAATCTGTGCTTGACTATTTTGTCCATTATGCCGGTTCTGCCGACGGCCCTATCCAGGGAGGCCTTGCGATATTCGCTTCGGGCAATGAATATGCCCCGGCAGCAGGCTTCCCGGGAGCATACGAGAAATGCATCTCCGTGGCTGCAACCGCTGCCGACAACACTCCGGCAACATATACCAATTACGGCGATTTTACGACGATTACTGCTCCGGGAGGAGACATGGACTATTACTATGAGTTCCTGGAAAACGAACGTGTCCGCGGGGAAGTGGGCGGAGTGCTTTCCACATTGCCGTCGCAGATAAGCGACACATGGTACGGCTACATGGAAGGTACTTCCATGGCCTGCCCTCATGTATCCGGCGCAGCGGCGCTTGCTCTCTCTTATGCCCTGCAGAACCGCAGGCACTATACTTCTGAAGAGTTCAGGACGCTCCTTTACGATTCGTGCAACAAGAATGCCCTTGTATATCCGAGCCGCGGAAAGAAACTTTATTATAAGTACCATACCGAACTCGGGTTCAACCAGCCGCAGATAATAAATCTCGGATCCTACAACAACAGGATGGGGGCCGGTCTGATAGATGTGCAGGCTTTGCTCGATGCCGTCAAGGACGGCGGAGTGCCGATGGTTTTCCCGAACATCTATGTCGAACTCAAAGGTTCGTCTGCAGTGGTGCCTTCTGTCTATATGGACGGGACTTCATGGCAGATAACCATAGATGATCCGGCAATAGCGGGTGTCGGGCTTGTGGCTTCCGCTTTCCCTGGCGAAGCTGCCGTTTCCGTTTCAGGTGCCGGAGAGAAGGTCTCCTTCTTCGGAATCAAGGCGGGTACCACGTCCGGTACGATAACATCGTCCGACGGTACGTCGTATAAGTTCAACATTACCGTGCGCAAGAGCGCAGGTGCAGGTTGGCTCTGATGAGGATTACGGGGCATGCTACAGGGAAATGCCTGATTGCGGCTTTTGCCGTTTGGGCGGCGGCGTTGTCTGCCTTTCCTTCTGCAGCCCAGAAGTCCCGTGCGGAGTTCATTGACAGTCTGGCAAATCCGGTAACGGATTCTTCCGGTGCATCGATGCTTTTCGACAGCCGGTGCATCGACCTCGGCACCATAAAGGAAGACGGGGGAGCGGTATCCTGCAGGTTCAGGTGGAAGAATGCGGGAAAGGATACGGTGACCGTGGTGCGCATAGTCACGACGTGCGCATGCGCGGCCCCATCCTACTCCAGCCTTCCTGTCGCCCCGGGAGACACTTCCGGTTTCGTCGTGAAGTATTATCCTAAAGGGCATCCGGGCAGGATCGGCAGGCGCATAATGGTCTATACGGACCGTTCGGGCGTCAGACCGGCGTGCATACTTGAACTGACAGGCCGGGTGGAGCCTGCAGTTCTTCCCACATGGGAGTATCCCGTGGCTTTCGGCCCTCTCCTGCTCAGGCGGAAAGAGGTCCGGATTGACGGGGACAAGCCTCAGGTTGAGCGCATAATGTGCCTGAATGCCGGGAAGGAGCCGCTTACGGTGGCTGCGGATGAGAATCTGCTGCCTCCTGGATTCACCGTGTGGTGTGAACCTGAGACGGTTGAGGCGGGAGGGAAAGCGGACCTTTATGTCCGCTTCCGCCCGGAGCATGCCTCCGGCAGGCTCCCGGCGAAGATTCCCGTAATCCTTACGGGAATCCCCCTCCCGCCCTCGCAGCGCACCATTACCGTATTGACAGACACAAACGAATAAAAACGAAAATAGAATATGAAACCGATTCTGAAAATCGCCTTATTTGCGACCATCATTGCCTGCATCTCCTGCACAAAGGACACGGAGCCGCAGGTGACATACAAGAACGTGACGCCTGACAGCATTTCGGGCGCATGGCAGCTGAAGGAACTCTATGGCCAGCCCCTTGCGGACGGTCTGTTCATGTATGTCGAATTGACCCGCCGCGACAAACTGTTCACGATTTACGAGAATATGAACGGCACCGGCGAGGTCACCGTTGTCTATACCGGCCGTTATGACCTCTATGAGGACAATGTCATCAACGGAATCTATGACAACATGATCTATGAGTACTGGGACCACAGTTATACCATATCCGAACTTACGGATGACAGGATGGTGTGGACCGCCACCGACGATCCGGAGGAAGTGCAGGTATACGTGAAGGTGGATTCCGTGCCTGAAAGCATAGTTTCTGCAGCCGGAAGCGGTGCCGCCGAGTAGCACTTGTGCGGGGACTATTGTCTTTGTAAGCAAAATTTCATATATTTGCATAGTTTCGTAAAATGAGACGGACAGGAAAGTCTGTCTCATTTTGATTGTTGTACATTATAAAACCAATTCTTATGGCATTGCATTATATGACCCAGGACGGATTGGACAAGCTGAAAAAGGAATTGTCCGACGCCATTGCCCAGAGACCTGTGATTTCAGCACAGATAGCCGAAGCGCGGGACAAGGGGGATTTGTCAGAAAACGCCGAATATGAAGCGGCAAGAGAGGCTCAGGGCCTGCTTGAACTGAAGATTTCCAAACTACAGGATCTCGTTGCGAATGCAAGAGTAATCGACGAGTCGCAGATCGGTACGGAGAAAGTCCAGATGCTTAATAAGGTCAAGGTGAAGAACCTGGCCAACAACCAGATAGTCGAATTTTCCCTTGTCGGGGAGAGCGAGGCTGATTTTGCTTCCGGCAAACTTGCGGCCACCACTCCTATAGGCAGGGCGCTCATGGGACATTCCAAAGGCGAAATCGTGGAGGCGAAGGTGCCTTCCGGCGTCATCAAGTTTGAAATTCTGGACATAAGCCTCTGAGACATGGCCACGATATTCACAAAGATAGCGCACGGCGAGATCCCTTCCTGGAAGGTGGCCGAATCGGAGGATTTCTACGCATTCCTCGACATAAATCCGATGGCAAAGGGCCATACTCTCGTCATTCCTAAGAATGTGGAGGACGACTATATCTTCAATCTTGACGAGAAGACGTATGCCGGTCTGTGGGCTTTTGCCGCCAAGGTAGCAAAGGCGATCGGCGCCGCTGTCCCGTGCAAGAGGGTCGGCGTGGCCGTACTCGGAATGGAGGTGCCTCACACCCATATCCATCTCGTGCCGTTGCAGAGTGAGTCCGACATGGATTTCCGCAAGGAAAAACTGTCTTTGCAGCCCGAAGAATTCCGTCAGATTGCAGAATCCATTTTGAAAGAATATGAAAAGCAGTAGGATCTTGTACGCCGGCCTGGCGGCATTGCTGGTCACGGCCTGCGCAAAGACGGCGAGGATAGATGCGGAAGTGGCAGGAGCCCCTTCTTCGGACATAGTGGTCAAGCAGCTCAACGTGAGCAGGTACGATGTGCTGGATACCGTAAAGACGGATGCTTCCGGGAGAATGTCCGTCAAGGTGTCCGTAGAAAAGGGGAATCCTGAGTTTTTCTATCTGTATTACAAGGATTCCAAAATCGCTTCTCTCCTGCTGGAAAGGGGAGACAGGGTGAAGGTGTCCGCAGACACTCTCGGCAACTATGCCGTGGAAGGTTCGGAGGAGAGCGTGAAACTTAGCGGAATAGAAAGCCGCTATGCCGGTTTTTCGGCATCTCTGGATTCCCTGTCGGAGAAGTTGCTCGAAGTCGGCGTGTCTTCTCCGGAGGCGAAGGATGTCAATGCCGAGATTGCCAACCTGTATATGGACTATTACCGGGGATGTGTCAGGTATGTGCTTGAAAATTCTCATTCCCTGACTGTCATCCCTGTGTTCTGGCAGACCGTGGGCAACAGTTTCTATGTGTTTTCACAGGACACGGATGCCATAATTTTCAAGAATGTCTGCGATTCCCTCAAGACTGCATATCCGGATTCGAAATATGTCAAGTCGCTGAGGAACGAGGCGGAAAGGAGAACTTCTGCCCTTCAGCTCAACCTGAGGCTGAAGGATGCGGCATCGATAGGCTTCCCGGACATCGAACTTCCTGACGTCACGGGCAAGAAGGTGAAACTCAGTTCCGTGGAGGCGAAGGTAATCCTGCTGCATTTCTGGTCGGCTTCCGATGCAGCGCAAAAGATGTTCAACCTGGATGTTTTGAAAGGGGTTTACGACGATTTCCATTCCAGAGGTCTGGAAATTTATCAGGTGGCCATAGATGTGGACAAGCCGTCATGGGAGCGCACTGTTGCGGCACAAGGCCTGAAGTGGATCAATGTCTGCGACGGTCTCGGAACAAATTCCCCTGTGGTATCGACCTACAATGTGTCGAAACTGCCTGTGTCCTATATCATTGCGGACGGACAGATGACCGGGGAGAAAGTTTCGGACGAAGCCTCGCTCCGCAGGGTTTTGAATAAGTTATTATAATCGTCGTATCTACCGTAGTGGAGAGACCTGGTTAAAGCAGATTCCTCGGCAAGTTCGGAATGACCGTCAGCTAAAATACTTTCCGTTTGCTGACGGTGGCAACAAACTCCTTGAGATAGAACGGTTCAAAGTACGCAACGTCTTTGAACCGTTTTTCTTTGAATTCCCTGACGGCAGGCACGAGCATGGAAGACGCCTTCGGGCAGCATTGCACGAAACTGGCATTCGGATGCGTGATTGTCGTGCGGCATTTTTCCGCCCCGTCGCCGATGAAGAGCACCGGTCCTTCTTCAAGGATGTCAGCGAAGGATGCTCCGGTGATTATTTCCGGCTTCGTTTCCCCGACAGGGGTCCCGTCAGGGGTGAATACGGATGAATATACTTCCATGCGCCTTGCATCAATCATCGGCACTATGTGGCGGCAGCCTTCGGGAATGAGGTTTTCGGCGATCGCCTGATGTACGAGGATGTCAAGTGTGCCTACGGCAAGCAGTGGCTTCCTCGCTCCGAAGCAGAGACCTTTTGCAGTGGACACGCCTACGCGCAGCCCGGTATATGAGCCGGGCCCCATGCTTACGCATACTGCATCACAGTCCTGTACCGTAATTCCGGCCTCGTCAAGCATTTCCTTGATGAATACTGCGGTGAGCGAAGCGTGTGCCTTCGGTTCGGAACTTTCCCGGTATGACATTATTCCGTCGCCGCATGAAATAGCGGCTGAGCACAGCGCAGTGGATGTTTCTATGAGTATTATGCGTTCCATTGTCTTTGTCTGTTTTGCCGGTTTTCGGCGTTTTTTTATCCGATCAGGCTTTTCAGGTACGGGAAGACTGCGTATGTCACCTTTTGTATGCCGGAGTAGAGTACGGAACTGTTGAGGTATTCTTTGGACACGAGGTTGAATGTGTCGTTGATCATGTCGAAGAGCACAATTATCAGCCCTATTATGAGCATATATTTGGCTATGGCGAAAATAAGTCCCAAAAGTTTGTTGAGCCAGCCGAGAAGGATGATTTTTATTGCCGCTTCGAGCAGTTTCCCGAGCAGCCACAATCCTATTACCACCAGCACGAAGATGACGATGAAGGATATGATCTGCATTGCCGCCCCCGGAGGAGCGTCTATCCATCTGCCGATGAGCCCGACAAGGGCATCTGAAAATTTGTAGGCGATCCAGCCTCCCAGGACCAGTGCGACTATTGCCACGACCTGTGCTATAAAGCCTTTCTTGAGCCCTTGAATCACGGCCGGCACAAGGCAAAGTAGCAATATGATGTCAAGAATATTCATATTTTATATATATTTGCAGATTGAAAAAATTGGGGCTGTTGCCGTTTCCGTATGCAAATTTATACAAAATTATGAGACGGGAACAGTGCGGCGGCCATGAAAAAGGATGAAAAGATGAAATTCAGGGAATACAAGGGACTTGACTTGGTGTCCATAGGGAATGAGATTCTGGAAAGATGGAAGAAGGAGGACACTTTTGCCGAATCGCTGAAGCGGCGTGAAGGTGCACCGGAATTCGTGTTTTTCGAAGGTCCGCCTTCGGCAAACGGGATGCCGGGAATTCACCATGTCATCGCCCGCTCGATAAAGGATTCCGTCTGCCGCTACAAGACCCAGAGCGGCTACAAGGTGAACCGCCGTGCCGGCTGGGACACCCACGGCCTTCCTGTTGAACTCGGCGTGGAGAAGATGCTGGGTATAACCAAGGAGGACATAGGCACGAAAATCAGTGTGGAAGACTACAACAATGCCTGCCGCAAGGAGGTCATGAAGTACACAAAGGAGTGGATGACATTGACTGACAGGATAGGCTATTGGGTGGACATGGATGATCCGTACATCACCTATGACAACCGCTATATCGAAACACTGTGGTATCTCCTCAAGAAGATTTACGAGAAGGGGCTGCTGTACAAGGGTTATTCCATCCAGCCCTATTCTCCTGCAGCAGGCACAGGACTGAGTTCACATGAACTGAACCAGCCGGGATGCTACCGTGATGTCAAGGACACTACCGCAGTGGTCCAGTTCGAGGTCATAAAGGACGAGAAGTCGCAGATCCTCTACGGGTGCGAGACTTTCCCTGTCTATTTCCTTGCATGGACGACCACTCCGTGGACTCTCCCTTCCAATACGGCGTTGTGTGTAGGTCCGTCGATAGACTATGTCAGGGTACTTTCCTATAACCCGTACAGCGGAGAACCTGCAATCTATATCGTGGCGAAGGCTCTGCTGCATTCCCTGTTCAATCCTAAGGCCGAAGGAATGGCTTTGGAAGATTACAAGCCGGGCGACAAACTGGTCCCTTACAAGGTGTTCGACGGGGAATTCAAGGGCTCGCAACTGGAAGGCATATCCTATCATCAGCTGATACCTTGGTTCAAGCCGGATGCAGGTGCATTCAGGGTGATTTTGGGCGACTATGTGACTACCGAGGACGGTACAGGCATCGTGCATATCGCCCCTACTTTCGGTGCAGACGACGACAAGGTCGCAAAGGCAGCCGGAGTTCCTCCTCTCGTTGTTGTGGACAGGAACGGGGACCGTCAGGCCCAGGTGGACCGCCAGGGGCGTTTCTTCCGAATTGAGGACATGGACCCTGAATATGTCGCAGGCCATGTTTCGGATTCTTACCGGGAATATTCGGGAAGATATGTCAAGAACGCATACGATTCTTCGCTTCCTGCAGACGCCCCGACTCTCGACGTGGATTTGTGCGTGATGCTGAAACAGCAGGGAAAGGCATTCAGGATAGAGAAGCATGTGCATACCTATCCTCATTGCTGGAGGACGGACAAGCCGGTGATATACTATCCTCTGAATTCGTGGTTCATCAGGACTACGGCCGTGAGGGACAAGATGATAGAACTCAACAAAACCATAAACTGGAAACCGGAGTCCACCGGTACGGGACGTTTCGGCAAGTGGCTGGAGAACATCCAGGACTGGAACCTCTCCCGCAGCCGCTATTGGGGCACGCCGCTTCCGATATGGCGTACCGAGGACGGCAAGGAAGAGAAGTGCATCGGCTCTGTCAAGGAATTGTATGAGGAAATCGAGAAGGCTGTCGCTGCCGGCATGATGACCAGCAATCCTCTGAAGGACAAGGGATTCAATCCTGATGACATGTCGAAGGAGAATTATGACAGGATTGACCTGCACAGGCCTTATGCCGACCAGATTTATCTTGTGTCCCCTTCAGGGAAGAAGATGGTCAGGGAGACTGACCTTATTGACGTGTGGTTCGATTCGGGTGCGATGCCGTATGCACAGGAGGGGTTGAGGAATCTGCATTCCCCGAAATTCGGATGTACGGCTGATTTCATTGCGGAAGGTGTGGACCAGACCCGCGGGTGGTTCTATACCCTTCATGCCATCAATACCATGGTAAGCGGAAAATGCGCTTTCAAGACAGTAATTTCGAACGGGCTTGTGCTCGACAAGGACGGAAACAAGATGAGCAAGCGTCTCGGCAATGCCGTGGATCCGTTTGCCGTTCTCGACAAATATGGTCCTGATGCGCTCCGCTGGTATATGCTGACCAATTCCCAGCCGTGGGACAACCTGAAGTTCGACGAGTCCGGAGTGGATGAAATCCGCAGAAAATTCTTCGGCACCCTTTACAATACATATTCATTCTTCGCTCTATATGCCAATGTGGACGGATTTGAGCCTGGAGTTGAAGCGGAGGTGCCGATTGCTGAAAGACCGGAATTGGACAGATGGATAATTTCGCTGCTGAATACCCTGACCAAGGATGTCGTGGCGGCTTACGAGGATTATGATGTGACGTCAGCAGGCAGGCTTATCCAGAACTTCGTGTGCGACCATCTGAGCAACTGGTATGTGCGCCTCGGAAGAAAGAGATTCTGGGGCGGTACAATGGACAAGGACAAATTGTCCGCATACCAGACTTTGTACAAGGTGCTCGTATCGGTGGCCAAACTTGCCGCTCCGATTGCTCCGTTCTTCATGGAAAGACTTTATCTCGACCTTGTCCCCGGAAGCGGTTCGGTTCATTTCGAACCGATGCCAGCCTATGAATCCGCTTCTGTGGACAAGGCTTTGGAAGAAAGGATGGAACTCGCACAGAGGGCTTCTTCGATGGTGCTTGCCCTCAGGAGAAAGGTCAACATCAAGGTCCGTCAGCCGCTTTCGAAGATTGTGATACCTGTGCTTGACGACAAGATAAAGGCACAGCTTGAAATGGTGAAGCCTCTTCTGCTCGGAGAGGTGAACGTGAAGGAAGCCGAATTCATTTCCGATACGGCCGGGCTTATAACGAAAAGGATCAAGCCGAATTTCAAGACCCTCGGAAAGATCTACGGCAAGCAGATGAAGGAGATTGCCGCCGCATTCGGCAATTTGTCCCAGGATGAGATTTCTGCGATACAGGCGGCAGAGGCGAAGGGTACGGAATATGTGCTGAATTTGCCGTCAGGCGAGGTGAAACTGTCGAAGGGGGACTATGAGATAATGTCGGAGGATATGCCGGGGTGGCTTGTGGCTACTGAAGGTACCCTTACGCTGGCCCTTGACATTCAGGTGACGGACGATCTGAAGAAGGAAGGCATTGCGAGGGAGCTCATCAACAGGATACAGAACTTGAGGAAGAGCAGCGGTTTCGATGTCACGGACAAGATAAACGTCTCCGTGTTCGTTGACGGGGAGAATGCGGCGGAGATTGCAGGCACATTGGCTGATTTCGGCGAATATGTTGCGGCGCAGACGCTTGCAAAAGGCATTTCCGTACGGCCTGCATCTGAAGGTGACGGCGCCGAGGAGGTAGAATGGGGCGATTCTGCGATAAGGATAGGCGTTGCAAGGACTGAATGATAAATGAAACTAAACTGATAAGTTATGGCAGAAGAAAAGAAAGTGAATGAATCTGATTTCAAGGTTCGTTACAGCGATGAAGAACTCCAGGAGTTCAAGACCATAATTTTGGACATGCTTGAAAAGGCTAAGGCAGAGTATAAGACATTGAGGGATGTCGTCACACATGATTCAAGCAACGACATCGAAGATACTTCCCCTACATTCAAGGTTATGGAAGAAGGGGCTTCCACTCTTTCGAAGGAGGAGGCCGGACAGCTTGCCCAGAGGCAATACAAGTTCATACAGAATCTTGAGGCTGCCCTTGTGCGTATCGAGAACAAGACTTACGGCGTGTGCAGGGTAACAGGGAAACTGATTCCTAAGGAAAGGCTTCGTCTTGTGCCTCATGCGACTTTGACCGTGGAGGCTAAAGAAATGCTGAACAAGAACAAATGAGTACGGGAGGAGTCAGAATCACGAAAGGGACGTGGCTGTTTCTGCTCGGTCTCGGTCTTGTCGTCATTGACCAGATAATAAAGGTTCTCGTCAAGACGAACATGTCGATAGGCGAGAATTTCAATGTCATCGGCGAGTGGTTCAAGATTTATTTCATAGAGAACGAGGGAATGGCGTTCGGGATGAAATTCGGCGGACAGGTGGGAAAACTGCTTCTGTCGCTGTTCCGGATAGTCCTTTTCGGGGCGCTCCTGTTCTGGATAAGGTCGCTTTTGAAAAAGAATGTCCCGACGGGGGTCGTCGTGGGTCTTACCCTGATTTCCGCAGGGGCATTGGGAAACATAATCGACTGCCTGTTTTATGGTCTCCTGTTCAGCGAATCGACCTATACGACGGTCGCACAGTTTTTGCCGGAGGGCGGAGGCTACGCACCTTTCTTCTTCGGGAAAGTCGTGGACATGTTCTATTTTCCGATCATTGACACGACGTTTCCGGAGTGGATGCCGTTGGTCGGCGGAAATCCGTTCAGGTTTTTTGCTCCGGTGTTCAATTTTGCGGACAGCTGCGTGACCTGCGGTGCGATATATCTGATATTTTTCCAGTGGCGGTTCTTCTCGAAGGAGGAGAAGAAATGAGCCGGTTTGCGATAGCGGGCTGCGGTCGTCTCGGGCGGCTGGTGGCGGAGGCATGGATGAAGGGTTTCCTTCCCGGATATGAATTGTGCGGGGCATATTCCCGTACGGCGGAGCATGCTGCCGGGCTTGCAGCGAAAGCCGGATGCGTATCTTGCGGAAGTGTCCGGGAACTGATCGGTCTGCATCCTGATTATGTCGTGGAGACGGCTTCTCCTTCTGCCTTGAAGGAAATGGCCATACCTCTGCTTGAAGCGGGCATATCTATGGTGGTGCTTTCTGTGGGCGCATTGGCCGATGAAGACTTTTACAAGGAAGTCTGTGCTGCTGCAATGTCATCAGGTGCCAGGATGCATGTCGCTTCCGGAGCAACCGGAGGTTTTGACGTTCTGCAGACGGTTGCTCTTATGGGAGGGGCGCAGGCCAGGTTTTTTAACGAAAAGGGGCCCGGAGCACTGAAGGGCACTCCTGTGTATGATGAGACCCTTGACCTTGAACGGAAAGAGGTCTTCAGCGGAACTGCAAGCGAGGCAATAGCGGTTTTCCCGACCAAGGTGAATGTCACGGTGGCGGCATCGAGAGCATCTGTCGGTCCCGACCGCATGGAGGTATCGATGGTCTCGACTCCCGGCTTTACCGGGGATACCCAGAGGGTGGAAATATGGAATGAGCAGGTACGTGCAGTTGTTGACGTGTACAGCGCGACGGCGGAGATTGCCGCCTGGTCTGCAGTGAGGGTGTTGAGGAATATTGCATCTCCTGTCGTGTTCTGAGCATGCTTTGAGTCCAGTATTTCTGTCTGAAATCTGAAAAAGTCATCTTTTTTTTGTCGGGAATGAGTTTTTTGCTATCTTTGCACTCCCTTTTGTGACAAAGACGAAAAGTTCGTCTTCGGCAAAGGAGAAATATTGGAGAGGTGGTAGAGTGGTCGATTACGGCAGTCTTGAAAACTGTTGAGCTGAAAGGCTCCGGGGGTTCGAATCCCTCCCTCTCCGCTGAACCTACTGGACAGAAATGGTCAGTAAACGGACAAAAAGCTACAAATCAATGATTTGTGGCTTTTTTTATTGCCATAATGTCCGGCTTCCAAGACTTCAAAAGTACCGAAAAAGACAAAGTTTCGTTCCTA
>CALVDU010000099.1 GCA_944326375.1 uncultured Bacteroidales bacterium
GGAAGGGGAGGCCTTGCGGCGGCTGCGGCTTCAATGTGCGAAGAATGCGGCATCAGCATGGATGTAAGCGGCATCGGAGCAGCCTATTCCGGAAGGGATCCGATAAGAATCCTGTTTTCCGAGGTTCCCGGGGTGCTCATCCAGATCAGGGACTGCGACTATGATTATGTCGACTCTCAAATGCTCCTGCAGGATCTGGCCTACTATCCGTTGGGGCATCCGGATGCCGGAATCGGAGGTCTCAGGGTGACATGGGGCAGGAAGCCGGGTGTCTCGGACATTCTCGCATCCCTCATTCAGGGACAGGCATCCGAGGGAGAAGATTAGAAGGATGGATCAAAACCGATTGGTTATGGAAAAATACTCTGATACAAAAGACAGGAAGGGTCCGAAAATTTTTGTGCTGGATACGAACATCATCCTTCATGATTACAGGGCCATAAGGAAATTCCAGGACAACGACATCGTGATTCCGATAGCCGTCCTGGAGGAACTCGACAAGTTCAAGAAGGGCAACGATACGCTCAACTACAATGCCCGCGGCTTCATGAGGGAGCTCGACAGGCTGTCCGGGAACGGGATGTTCGGGAAAGACGGCATTCCCCTCGGCAAAAATCTCGGAAGAATAAGGGTGGAACTGAATCATCCTTTCCCTGATGACCTGAAGGACTGCTTCCAGGACGACACTCAGGACCACAGGATACTCTCCACGGCGATGTGGGTCAAGCAGCACAATCCGGGACGTTTTGTTGCGCTTGTAACCAAGGACGTGAACCTGAGGATGAAGTCCAAGGCGGTCGGGATGGAAGCGCAGGACTATCTTACCGACAGGATAGACGAATCCAAGGTAGAATACATAAAGAACGAGGTCATCCATTTCAAGGGTCTTGACCGGCAGTCCATTCAGACTCTTGCGTTCGGAAAGGGAAGCATTCCGTATACCGACGTTTCATCCGAGGAACCGGCTCCGAACCAGCTGTACAAGTTCCAGTGGGAACAGGCTTCAGGCTCATACAGCACCTGCGCAAGGTACGATGCGGCTTCAAAGAAGATAGTTCTTGTCAAGGACAGGTACGCCTACGGCATATCGCCGCGCAACGACGAACAGAAATTCGCTCTGGACGCCTGCCTGAATCCGGAAATAAAACTCGTTTCGCTCACGGGAGGTGCCGGCACCGGCAAGACATTGCTTGCCCTGGCTTCCGCTCTGGAACAGGAGAGGGACTTCGACCAGATAATCCTGTCCCGGCCGACTGTAATTCTCGGCAATCAGGACATAGGATTCCTTCCGGGAGACCAGAAGACCAAGATGGGTCCTTTCGTTCAGCCGCTTATGGACAATCTGAGCGTCATCCGCAACTGTTTCCGTCCGGGAAGCAAGCAGGCCATGAAAATCGATGCCATGATGAAGGACGAGAAACTTTTGATTTCTCCTCTTGCATACATAAGGGGCAGGAGCCTCGGGAAGGTGTTCTTCATAATAGACGAGGCGCAGAATCTTACTCCGCATGAGATAAAGACTATAATAACCCGTGCCGGAGAAGGGACCAAAATGATATTTACGGGCGACATATTCCAGATAGACCAGCCGTATCTTGACATATATTCCAACGGGCTGACACATCTGGGGGAGAAAATGTCCGGGCAGCCGCTGTTTGCACATATAGACCTGAAAAAGGGGGAAAGAAGCGAATTGTCGGAAATCGCGAGCAAATTGTTATGATTTTAGGGCAATCTGTTATAAAAGATTTCCTCTTTTTGAAAAATTGTGTTATTTTCGCACACTATGTCTTTGACTGAGGCAAAGTGTGCTTTTTTTATCGAAAAATTGCAGGATCTAAAATTTTAACATTTAATAAACATCAGATTTTCTTATGGACAACAAAAAACGAGTTTACCGTTTCGGAGGCAAGACTGCTGAAGGTGACGGGACGATGAGGAACCTGCTCGGCGGGAAAGGGGCTAATCTTGCTGAAATGTGCAGGCTCAATATTCCTGTGCCGGCAGGATTTACCATTACTACGGAATGCTGTGCAGAGTATTATGAGCTCGGGGGAGGATATACCGATGGCTTGAAGAAGGAGGTGGCGGAAGCCATGGCGGCAACAGAAAGCATTATGGGCATGAAATTCGGCGACAAGGAGAATCCGCTTCTTGTGAGTTGCCGTTCCGGTGCGAGGAGTTCGATGCCGGGCATGATGGATACCATTCTCAATATAGGGCTGTGCTCCGACACCATTCCAGGCATGATCCGCAAGACAGGGAATCCTCGTTTTGTATATGACGCTTACCGTCGTCTCATAATGATGTATTCTGATGTTGTAATGGAGAAGGCAGAAGGCATAGAACCGGCTGATGGTCAGGGAATACGCCAGCAGCTGGACCGGATGATGGAAGAATTGAAGAAAGAGAAGGGTTATGCTTCTGATACCGACATCACTGCCGATGAACTCAAGGACCTCTGCGACAAGTTCAAGGACAAGATCAAGGAAGTCCTCGGAGTGGAATTCCCGGATTCTGCCGAAGCGCAGTTGTGGGGCAGTATCGGAGGCGTGTTCAAATCCTGGAACGGAAAGCGTGCAATAGCATACAGAAGGATAGAAAGAATCCCGGACGACTGGGGCACGGCAGTGAACGTGCAGTCTATGGTATTCGGAAACATGGGCAACACATCCGCTACCGGAGTGGCGTTCTCCAGGAATCCGGCCAACGGTGACAACAAGTTCTACGGCGAGTGGCTCATCAACGCACAGGGGGAGGATGTAGTTGCCGGAATCCGTACTCCGAACCCGCTCAACGAGGCCACAAAGAACCCGCACAATGCCGCCCTCGAATCCCTTGAGACGGCAATGCCGGAAGTATATAAGGAACTCGACGCCATCCGCATCCATCTTGAAGACCATTTCAAGGACATGCAGGACATAGAGTTTACCATTCAGGACGGCAAATTGTGGATGCTCCAGTGCCGTATCGGCAAGAGGACAGGCCTTGCTGCCCTGAACATGGCCATGGACATGCTTGAGGAAGGCATGATAGACGAGAAGACTGCTGTGATGAGGGTTTCTCCTGTCCAGCTCGACGAAATCCTGCATCCTATCCTCGACCCGGCTTCCGAGAAAAAGGCAAAGGTCATTGCAAACGGACTTCCTGCAAGTCCTGGCGGAGCGGTAGGAAAAGCCGTGTTCACTTCCGAGGCGGCAATGGAGGCAAATGCAAAAGGCATAAAGGCAATACTTATCCGCGAGGAGACTTCTCCTGAGGATGTCGAGGGAATGCGTGCTGCGGCCGGTATCCTTACACAGAGGGGCGGAATGACGTCACATGCTGCCCTGGTTGCCCGCGGCTGGGGAAAATGCTGTATCGTAGGATGCGAAAGCATGAGCATTGACCTTGAAAACAAGATTGCAAGATTCAAGAGCGGCGTACAGATCAAGGAAGGCGACATGGTCAGCCTGAACGGAGCGAAAGGTCTCGTCTATGCGTCTGAAATAGCGACAATGGATGCTTCCGAAAATCCTCGGTTCATCAAGTTCATGGGCATAGTCGACAAATACCGCACTCTCGGCGTGAGGACGAATGCCGACACTCCGGAAGATGCAGGCAGGGCATTGAGTTTCGGGGCGGAGGGCATAGGCCTGTTCCGTATCGAACACATGTTCTACGGCAAGAACTCGGAGACACCTCTCGCCAAACTGCGCAAGATGATTCTTTCCAAGACCGACGAGGAAAGGCGTGCTGCCCTGAATGAACTTGAGCCATACATCAAGGCATCCGTAAAGGGCACCATGAAGGTAATGGACGGCAAGCCTGTCACTTTCCGTCTTCTTGACCCGCCTCTGCATGAGTTCGTGCCGCAGACAAGGGACAAGAAGGAAGAACTGGCACAGGAACTCGGCATAAGCGAGGGTGAAATCGAGAAGAGGGGAGCGTCGCTGCATGAGGTCAACCCGATGATGGGCCACCGCGGCGTGCGTCTTCACATCACATATCCGATGATTTCCGAGACCCAGTTCAGGGCAATATTCACCGCTGCGGCCGAACTGAAGTCCGAAGGACTGAATCCTATGCCGGAAATCATGATTCCGGTTACCATTTCGGAGCGTGAATTGAGGTTCCAGAAGGCAATCTGCATCAGGGTGAAGGCTGAGGTTGAGGCTGCCATGAACCAGCATATCGACTTCAAGTTCGGTACGATGATAGAAATTCCTCGTGCAGCCCTTACTGCTGACAGAATGGCGAAGACCGCCGAATTCTTTTCGTTCGGAACGAATGACCTTACGCAGATGACATTCGGATTCTCCCGCGACGATGTCGGCACTTTCATGGGCGATTATCTCGGAAACAAGATCCTGGACAGCGACCCGTTCCAGACGCTTGACACGAAGGCTGTCGGAAAACTTGTGAACTATGCGGTCAAGGCAGGCCGTGAAACCCGTCCGGACTTGAAATGCGGAATCTGCGGCGAGCATGGCGGTGACCCTGCATCTGTAGAATATTGCTACAGCATCGGGCTCAATTATGTGTCCTGCTCTCCGTTCAGGGTTCCGGTAGCAAGGCTCGCTGCGGCGCAGGCAGCCATCAAGGCCGGTAAATAGATTTATAATCAAGGAATTAATGGCTGACGAAAAAATAATTTTTTCAATGAATGGGGTAGGAAAAGTCCTGCCCCATAACAATAAGGTAATACTCAAGGACATCTATCTTTCGTTCTTCTACGGGGCGAAAATAGGCATTATCGGTCTGAACGGTTCGGGAAAATCCACGCTCATGAAAATCATTGCGGGCGTGGAGACTTCCTATCAGGGCGAGGTCGTATGGGCACCGGGCTATTCAGTAGGATACCTGGAACAGGAGCCTCAGATGGATCCTGACAAGACCGTCCTGGAAGTGGTGCAGGAGGGTGTCCAGGAAGTCATGGACCTTCTGAAGGAATACGAGGAAGTGAACATGAAGTTCGCTGAGCCTATGTCTGACGACGAAATGAATGCCCTTATAGAGCGTCAGGGAGAACTTACCGAAAAAATCGAGCATTGCGGCGGATGGGAGATTGACTCCAAACTGGAAAGGGCAATGGATGCACTCCAGTGTCCTCCTCCAGATGCAAAGGTAGCGACCTTGAGCGGTGGTGAAAGGCGGCGTGTGGCACTATGCAGACTGCTTCTGAGGCAGCCTGACGTTCTTCTCCTCGACGAGCCGACCAACCACCTCGACACGGAGAGCATCCAGTGGCTTGAGGCGCATCTGCACCAGTACAAGGGAACGGTCATCGCCGTAACTCACGACAGGTATTTCCTCGACAACGTTGCAGGCTGGATTCTGGAACTGGACAGGGGAGAGGGCATTCCATGGAAAGGCAACTATTCCTCATGGCTTGAGCAGAAGAGCAACCGTCTTGCAATGGAAGAAAAGCAGGAAAGCAAGCGCAGAAAGACCCTCGAAAGGGAGTTGGAGTGGGTCAGAATGGCCCCGAAAGCCCGTCAGGCAAAATCGAAGGCACGTTTGGGCGCATACGAGAAACTCGCCAGCGAGGATGCCAGGGAGAAAGAGGCAAAACTCGAAATCTATATCCCGAACGGTCCGCGTCTCGGCAACAAGGTCATCAATTTCAACGATGTCTCGAAGGCATACGGCGACAAACTCCTGTTCGAGCACCTTTCATTTGTTCTTCCGCCTGCCGGAATCGTCGGTGTCATAGGTCCGAACGGTGCGGGAAAGACAACCCTTTTCAGGCTCATAATGGGACTGGAGCAGCCTGATTCCGGTACAATAGAAATCGGCGAGACCGTCAAACTGGCATACGTGGACCAGCAGCACCGCAGCATAGACCCGGACAAGACCGTATACCAGACTATTGCCAATGATTCTGAGTTCATCCGTCTCGGCAAGCGTGAGGTCAATGCCCGCGCATACGTTTCACGTTTCAATTTTTCAGGTGCTGACCAGGAGAAACTCTGCGGCATCCTTTCCGGAGGTGAAAGAAACCGTCTGCACCTCGCCCTTACCCTCAAGGATGAAGGCAATGTCCTTCTTCTCGACGAGCCTACCAATGACGTTGACGTGAACACCATAAGGGCGTTGGAGGAAGGTCTTGAGAATTTTGCCGGCTGTGCAGTTGTCATTTCTCACGACCGCTGGTTCCTCGACAGGATTGCGACCCATATCCTTGCGTTTGAAGGGGATTCCCAGGTCTATTTCTTCGAGGGCACTTATTCCGAATATGAGGAGAACAGGAAGAGGAGATTGGGGAATGAGGAGCCGAAACGGTTCAAGTACAAGAAACTCCTCGAGTAATTTGTAAGAAATATGCGGCCAGAAGAAATAAACACATAGTTCAAGATAAGGGACGTGACTCTCGCAGCCTTATCAAAGCATGACATGATGCGGGTTGATCAGGATGTCAAGGAACGCAAAACTTCTGTTCCCTGACATCCTGATTTCAATTACTTCTCTCCCTGTGAAAAATCGCCTGTCCAAAGTTTGTTGAAAAAATCCATGACATAAAGGCATTCCACATTCCCGATGCGTCGTGAAAGTTTGTCAAGAGAAACAAGAACAAGACGCGCTTCCGGCCAGTCTTTTGCAAACGACTCAAGGCCTTTCAGGTGTCTTGACCGGACTTCCTCGGCAGACTTGATCTCAATGGCAATCCTCGCATCGCCTATGACGACATCTACCTCAATCCCGGTATAAGTCCGCCAATACGACAGTTTTTCACGCTGCCCTGAATATCCTGCCCATGCTATTATTTCCTGGACTACCAAATGCTCGAAAGCATGTCCGAATTCAGCCGTTCCATGTCGCATAGACATTCTTCCGGTAAGATAATTGACAATACCGACATCAAAGAAATAAAATTTCGGAGACTGCACAAGCCGTCTCTGGAGAGTTTTCGTATATGCGGGTATTTCATATCCTACAAGAGTATCATACAGTATCCTGAAATACTCCTTGACAGTCTTGGCACTTACACCACAGTCCGATGCTATATTCTCATAATTCAGAATCTCGCCGTCCATGATGGCGGCGACTTCAAGAAATCTTCCGAAAAGATCAAGATCCCTGACCAGGGCCTCCCCTATGATTTCTTCCTTAAGATACACGTCCACATATCCTTTCAGCCTGTTGGTCGCATTATCCACCATATAATGACGTGGTATCATACCGTTGACAATAGCGCGGTCCAGTCTGAAATCCGGGATCTCGACACTCACAAACGGATAGAAAAAGACCGGGACAGCCCTTCCGCCCAAAGTGTTGCTCGAACTTTTCTTAAGTTTTCTCGCACTTGAGCCGCATAATATGAAACGAAGGTTTTTACGGGTCATCAGTTTATGCACTTCATCAAGCAGAGCGGGAACCTTCTGTATCTCATCTATAATCACAAGACTGCCTTCCGGCATGTCCTGGAGCATTTCAGAGAGAAGTCCCGGACTTCTGCCCAATCGTGTCCTGAGTCCGGCATCCAGCAAGTCGAACATGGGAACATCCTTGAATTTATCAAGAAGGAAAGTGGATTTCCCTGTCTGGCGGGCACCTAAAAGAAAGATGGAATCATCTTCGAACGCTTCAAGATCAATAATCCTGTTATACATAGTCTTCTATATTTAATCCGGCGATTATGCTATTCGGATTTTTATTGAATTTCCGAAGTAACACTTCCGATTTTCATTGAATTTCCGAAGTATGACAAATATAGGATTTCATATCCGAATTGCAAAGAAAATTCAAAAAACAATCAAAAATCAGGATGTCAAGGAACGCAAAACTTCTGTTCCCTGACATCCTGATTCCTATGATTGAAGTTATAAGCCAACCAATAAATTTCAGTTGCAAAAATTAATTATGGAAATGCTCCACATATTCCTTTATCCGCTTGGCCTGGTATGCCGTTATATTGGAAAAAGTCACCTTTTGCTTTATGAAATCCGCTCCTCTTTCGCGGATAAAACGTCCGAAAGATACATTCAGAAACATAGAAGGAACAAGCGATACATTAGCCAAGTCTAAATCTATCTTATCCACTGTATCTATTTTCTCTGCCATTATAC
>CALVDU010000100.1 GCA_944326375.1 uncultured Bacteroidales bacterium
CGGATGCGGGACGGCGTTTTCTCTGACGCGGCCGGGCTTCCTCCGGAACTGCAGGCTGTTCAGCCTCCGGCTGTGCAGGTTCCTGGACCGGCTTCGGTTGAGGTTGAGATTGAGCCTGAGGTTGAGCTTGAGGTTGAAGGCTCTGCGACGGCATCGGCTGCGGCTGAGATTGAGGCTGGCCCTGCGGTTGAGACTGAGACTGAGACTGAGACGGCCGAGCCGGGACTCTTGCAGCAGGAGCCGACGAAACATTCTGCCCGGCCGGAACAGATGCCGCATTTGCCTGCAGGAAACACAGTTTCATGAGAGCGAACTCTATATGAAGCCGAGGATTGACGCTTGCCCTGTAGCCTGACTCGCATTTCATCGTGACATCAAGGGCATCGTAAAGAAATTTCACGGAGCACCTTCCGGCCTGCTCCCTGTACTTTCCCTTCAGGGATTCCGGAAGTTCCAGCAAGGCATTCACCGATGCCTTGCTGACTATCAGATCCCTCAGATGACTGCTCAGCGCAGCCACGAAATGCAGGGCATTGAACCCTTTTGCCAATATCTCGTCGAACGTGAGCAAGGCGGACTGGTAATCTCCCGACAGGAAATTGTCAACGAGAGAGAACGAATACTCATAGTCGAGCACATTGAGGTTCTTGACCACATCCTCATAATGCACATCCCTCCCGCAGAATGCCACTGTCTGGTCGAATATCGTCAGAGCGTCCCTCATGGCCCCGTCCGCCTTGCGGGCAATGACATGAAGAGACTCGTCATCTATCGTGATGCCCTCCTTGGAGGCTATGCCGCGCAGGTTCCTGACAATGTTGTCCACAGTGATCCTGTTGAAATCGTATGTCTGGCAGCGGGACAGGATCGTAGGAAGGATCTTGTGCTTCTCCGTGGTGGCAAGAATGAATATCGCATAGGCCGGCGGTTCCTCCAGTGTCTTGAGGAAGGCGTTGAAAGCCGACGAACTGAGCATGTGCACCTCATCTATGATATAGACGCTGTACTTGCCTACCTGCGGCGGTATGCGCACCTGGTCTATAAGGGCCTTGATGTCATCCACACCGTTGTTTGAAGCGGCATCGAGTTCATGGATACAATAGGAACGTCCTTCCGCAAACGAACGGCAGGATTCGCATTCGCCGCAAGGTTCCATGTCAGGCCCGGGATTGAGACAGTTTATCGTCTTGGCGAATATCCTCGCCGTACTAGTCTTGCCGACGCCCCTCGGGCCGCAGAAGAGATAGGCATGGGCCAACTGGCCCCTGATTATGGAATTCTTGAGAGTTCTGGCTATATTGTCCTGCCCGACAAGCGTTTCGAACGTGTCGGGGCGATATTTTCTTGCGGATACTATATACTGCGTCATAACCTGCGAATTTAAGCATTATTTTTGTAACTTTGCGGCGCTGATTGAAGTTTCGGGCATGAAAAGATTTTTAACACTCGTCACGGCTGTTGCAGTCTGCGTCGCAGCATCGGCGCAGGCACAGCTTACAACAAAAAAAGTCAAGATAGAGGACTTCATGGAGAAGACCATCAAGATAGTCACGTCGGGCAACATGTTTTTCGACCAGTCCCTGAAAGACGAAGTGATGAACAGATGGAGAATTTCCCCTTTTGAATTCTGTTCTCTCGCCGATTTTGAAACTCTCAAGACGGATGAGAACTATTATTTCATGCTGATCACAAAAGGCCAGTTCAGGAAAGAGTCTGAACCGGGCTTGTCCTATATTTCCATCCTGAAAGGCGGCCCGGCAGCAGAAAAGGGACTGGACGCCATGCTTGAGGTAGTCTCCGTACCGATAATGTCTGCAAAGAATCCAAACGGGAGAGAAGTCATATTCCTGCCCGCCATACTCGACATCCTCCAGGACCACATAGTCCTTTCCATGGAAAAGGATGTCAACGCCTACGGAGGGCTCGGCAACTACACGATGAACATCACCGAAAGCGACGGCATGACCATTCTGTTTGCCGACGAAGACCTTTCGGACGAAATCACAGACAAGGTGCTGAACGTGTACTTCAAGAACGGGATGATGGCGGTCGACACGGATACGGCCGACATGGCAATTACGGAAAACCTCCCGAAAACGATAGTGAGTTTCACGGTGGCGCCAGATGCCGCAGAAAAAGGCTCCTACTGCTACAAGATGCTCATCGGAGCCAAGGACCACAAACTTTACTATTTCAGGAAACACCGCATAAGCAAGAAATTCGGGAAAGGGTTTCTGCTCGAGGACATCAACAGGATAGCCACTTCAAGATAGGATGACAAGCGGAACGACAGAATGCGGTCTGCAATATGCCGTCAGGCGCAGCGGCACCGCAGCAGGCTATTGTGCACTGAGCATAAAATGCGGGACAAGGGATGAAACCGGCTACAGTTGCGGCCTTGCCCATTTCGTGGAACATACACTGTTCAAGGGGACGACGAAGAAAAGCGCCGAGACAATCAACGGCTACCTCGACAGGCTAGGCGGAGAACTGAATGCCTATACGACCAAAGAGGAGATTGTCCTTCATGCGACAGTCCTGAAGGAAGACCTCAACAAGGCTGCCGGACTGCTTTTCGAACTCGCCACCTCGCCCACATTCCCTGCAGAAGAAATCGAGACAGAGAAAGGAGTCATCATAGACGAGATACGCTCCTACAAGGACAGCCCGGCCGAAGACATCTACGACAGGTTCGAAGAAATGCTCTTCGAAGGCCATCCCCTTTCCGCCCCGATTCTCGGCACGAAAGCCTCCGTCCGGAAAATACGCAGGAGTGAAACTGAAAAATTCGTCAGAGAGAAGTTCGTACCCGGGAAAATGGCTTTCACTGTAGTCGCCGACATGGATGAAGCCACAATGGAAAAGGCGGTCAGACGTCTGGCTGCAAAGTGGTTTCCAAAAAACGGGCAGGCGGCAAATGAGGGAACAAGGCCCGCATTCTCCCCTGCCGGGACATTCGACCGGACAATCAACAAGAAAAACCATCAGGCAAACTGCATAATCGGGAGTACAGCCCCGTCGCTTTACGAAGAAAAGGCACGGATTGCCACCATCCTGCTGTGCAACATACTCGGAGGACCGGCGAACAACTCTGTCCTGAATGCCGAACTGAGGGAAAAAAGAGGGCTCGTCTACGGGGTGGAATGCACATATACACAATATTCCGACACCGGCATTGCCGCAATTTCCCTCGGATGTGACAAGGACAATGTGGACAAGTGCATGGAAATAGTGATGAAGGAAATACGCCGCATGCAGGAAAATCCGATGACGGAGCGCAGGCTGAATGCCGCCAAGAGACAGATTCTCGGACAAATGGCGATAAGTTCCGACAGCGGGGAATCGCAATGCCTCTCCATGGGCAAGAGCCTGCTTGCCTACGGATGCGTCATTCCAGATGAAGAAATCCGGGAAAAGATAGAATCCCTGACTGCAGAGGACATTGCGGAAGCGGCAAGAACAGTCTTCGCTGAAGACAGGCTGTCAAGACTCATATTCGTTTGACCATGACAGAAGACGGCTACAGATACATTGCGGAACATTCCACACCGCAAACGGATGCCCTGAGGTGGATAGAACGGCAGACACACATCCGGACAAACCATGCCCGCATGCTCACAGGAGCCGTGCAGGGACGGTTCATCAAGATGCTCGCAGAAATGGCGGGTGCCTCCCGCATTCTCGAACTCGGGACTTTCACGGGATATTCTGCCGTATGCCTTGCAATGGCACTTCCCGAAGACGGACACCTCGACACCCTTGAAATCAATGACGAACTCGAGGACCTTATCCTCGAAGGGTTCTCCCGTGCAGGGCTTTCAGACAGGATTAGCCTGCACATAGGGGATGCAAAGGCTGCCCTGGCGCAGTTCAAGGAGGAAATAATCGAAAAAGGGACAAGACCGTTGTATGACCTTGCATATATCGATGCCAACAAAAGGGAATATTGCGAATATTACCGTCTTGTGTATGATC
>CALVDU010000101.1 GCA_944326375.1 uncultured Bacteroidales bacterium
ATAGACAAGCTGATTGAAAGGCTCGAAGAGGACGACGACGTGCAGAACGTCTACCATACGATGAAGCCTGCGGCAGACGGAGAATAATCCGCCGTCACGGCAAATTCAAACAGCCCCGGCCAATACGGTCGGGGCTGTTTTTTTATGAAAACTGTGTCCTACTCCGCCAGCTGCGTCAAATAAAGCGAAACAAAAGAATTTCCTTTCTGAAGATCTATCACAATGCCTCTCTCTTTACCGGAATCATTTTGAGTCACCTCTATAATCAGCATACAGGTTTCTGAATCAGTCGTTTCTTTGTCCCTCACATAAAACCAGTCCCCCTCATATCGAGTCCAATCATGCTGCACATCATAAATGGACACAAGCCCGGAGTCAGGCCTTTTACCGTCTTTCAATATATCCACCATAGAAATATGAACTTAGTTATATTTTTTCTGCCCATTCGTCGAACTGCCGTTAAATTTTGAGTTTTTTGCATAAAAGATTATATTTGCATGTTTGTGAATCGCAGAAAAGGCGAAAAGTTATTAACTAAAGAATATCAGAAGTTATGAGTATTCAACAGGAAAAAATCAAGGAACTTGTCGAGCGCAGGGCCAAGGCCCGCATGGGCGGCGGACAGAAAAGAATCGACGCCCAGCACGCCAAAGGCAAATTTACCGCAAGGGAAAGGATCGCCATGCTTCTCGACGAGGGCAGTTTCGAAGAATACGACATGTTCGTACAGCACCGCTGCACGAACTTCGGAATGGAAAAGACCAAATTCGACGGCGACGGAGTGGTGACCGGACAGGGAACAATCGACGGACGCCTCGTCTATGTGTTCGCACAGGACTTCACCGTATCGGGAGGCTCACTCTCCGAGACCATGGCGCAGAAAATCTGCAAGGTCATGGACATGGCAATGAAGAACGGCGCCCCTTGCATCGGACTTAATGACTCCGGCGGAGCAAGAATCCAGGAAGGCATCTGCGCACTCGCCGGCTTCGGCGAAATTTTCCAGAGAAACATCATGGCTTCCGGCGTTGTGCCCCAGATTTCAGGCATTTTCGGACCATGCGCAGGCGGTGCAGTCTATTCCCCTGCCCTCACTGACTTCAACATAATGGTAAAGGACACTTCCTACATGTTCCTTACCGGCCCGGCAGTCGTAAAGAGCGTGACCGGCGAAGTCGTGACCCAGGAAGAACTCGGAGGTGCAAGCGTGCATGCCACAAAGAGCGGCGTGGCACATTTCGCAGCCGAAAACGAGGAAGAAGGAATACAGATCATAAAGGACATCCTCAGCTACATTCCTCAGAACAACATGGAGGAACCTCCTTACGTGCCTACAAATGACCCTGTCGGCAGGGTATCGGACCTTCTCAACGACATTATCCCTGACAGCCCGAACAAGCCATACGACATGTATCAGGTCATCGGAAGCATCGTCGACGACGGCAAATTCCTCGAAATACACAAGAGCTGGGCAAAGAACATCATCATCGGCTTCGCAAGGATGAACGGCCGCTCCGTGGGAATTGTGGCAAACCAGCCTAAGATTCTCGCCGGCGTGCTCGACATCAACGCATCCCGCAAGGCTGCAAGGTTCGTGAGGTTCTGCGACGCATTCAACATTCCTCTCGTAACCCTCGTTGACGTTCCGGGCTTCCTCTGCGGCACACAGCAGGAATACGGCGGAATCATCGTGCACGGCGCAAAACTCCTCTACGCTTACGGAGAGGCTACCGTTCCTAAGGTTACCGTTACCCTCAGGAAATCATACGGCGGCTCCCACATCGTGATGAGCTGCAAACAGCTCAGGGGCGACATCAATTATGCTTGGCCTTCGGCAAACATTGCCGTCATGGGTGCAGACGGTGCGGTTGAAATCCTCTACTCGAAGGAAATCAAGGCAATCGAAGACCCGGCAGAAAAGGCAAAGGTGGCAGAGGCGAAGAAACAGGAATACAACGACCTCTTCTGCAACCCATACAATGCGGCAAGCTACAGCTACATCGACGACGTGATCGAGCCGAGAAACACGAGGTTCCGCGTAATCAGGGCTCTTGAGCAGCTCGCCAACAAGAAAGTCGTAAATCCGCCTAAGAAACACGACAACCTGCCTCTGTAACATATTTGTTAATATCTATAACATATCTGTTAAAAATATTAATTATGAACGATATAACTCCGGAAAAGGCCTTTGAACTCGCTGCAACCCTCGACAAGGGAATCGGCGGGGAAATATGTGCCGCAATAGCAATGGCCCTTGACCGTTGCATGGAATCGGAGGTCCACGACCAGGAAAGTTTCACAATAACGATAAAACCTGGACACAGCCCGTGGGCTTCAAGGCAGGCAACTCTGCGCAGTCTTCCCGAAAGAAAGAAATAACACCATAAAAACGATACGACAATGAAACAGTATAATTTCAAAATCAACGGAAACGACTACAATGTGACCATCAATTCGGTGGACGGCAATGTTGCCGATGTCACTGTCGTAGCCTCATACAAGGTTGAAATAGGCGGTTCTGCCCCGATTTCGGTACAGGCAGCCGCGCCTGCGCAGAGCGCACCGGTGCAGAATGCTGCTCCGGCACAGCCGGCGGCAGCACCGGCTCCTGCTCCGCAGGCACCGGTACAGGCGACCCCGTCGCCTGCCCCTGCACCGGCCGCAAGCGGCGCAGGCAAGGCTGTGACTTCCCCGCTTCCTGGCGTAATCATCGAAGTGTCCGTAAAAGTGGGTGACACTGTAAAGCAGGGCCAGCAGGTAGCAGTCCTTGAAGCAATGAAGATGGAGAACGCAATCGAGGCTGAGGTTTCCGGAACCGTCACTGCGATACATGTCAACAAGGGGGATTCCGTTCTTGAAGGTGCTCCGGTAGTTACAATCGGTTAGTTGATGTATATCCCCGCAGACAGAATTCTCATTCTTGACGGTGCCATGGGCACCATGATACAGAAATATGCTCCGGCAGGCGACGGCAACAACGAAATGTTGAACCTCGTCTTGCCGGATGTCATATCACGCATACATGAAGAATACATAGAAGCCGGGGCTGACATCATCGAAACAAACACGTTCAGCGCAAACCGGATTTCCCAGCAGGAATACGGGCTGTCCGACAAGGCTGCTGAAATGGCATTTGCCGGGGCTTCAATAGCGAGAAAAGTTGCAGACAGGCTCAGCACACCCGCGAGGAAAATCCTCGTTGCAGGAAGCGTCGGGCCTACTTCCAAATCCCTCTCGCTCGCTTCCGACGCATCTGACCCGGCATTCAGACAAATCGGATTCGACGAACTTTCCGCAGCATACGAGGAACAGATTGACGCCCTTGCAAGAGGCGGTGCCGACATCATCCTCCTTGAAACATGCTTCGACGCCCTGAACGCCAAGGCCGCCATTTATGCAATGTGCAGGCTGTTCCCGAAAAGGGACTTTCCCCTCATGGTCTCCGTCTCCGTCAGTGACAGGAGCGGCAGGACTCTCACAGGACAGACAATCGAGGCATTTTACACTTCCATAAAGCACTATCCCCTGCTTTCATTCGGGCTGAACTGTTCCCTCGGAGCAGCCGGAATGACATCGCTGATGCAGGAAACCGCAAACTTTGCTGAATGCGCACTGAGCTGCTATCCAAATGCCGGACTTCCCAACGAACTGGGAAAATACGACGAGACGCCAGCCCAAATGGCGGCAGACATGAAGACAATGGCTTCAAAAGGGCTTCTGAACATAGCCGGAGGCTGCTGCGGAACTACTCCTGACCATATAAGGGCAATATCAGCAGCCCTGAAGGACATTTCTCCGCGTCCCCTGCCGAAGCCGTCGGAAAAACTCGTCGTGAGCGGGCTGGAAGCATGGAAAATCGACGCAGCCGAAAGGATGTTCACCCCAATCGGCGAACGCGCAAATGTGGCAGGCTCACGCAAATTCGCAAGGCTCATAGCAGGAGGGCAATATGAGGAAGCACTCGGCATAGCCTCGGCACAGATAGACAACGGCGCATGCGTCATCGACATAAACATGGACGACGCAATGCTCGACAGCACAAAGGAAATGACCGTCTTCACAAGACACATTTCCGGTGCACCGGAAGCCGCAAGAGCCGCCCTGATGATAGACTCGTCCCATTTCGCGACAATCCTCGCAGGCCTGAAAAACACCCAGGGGAAATCCATAGTCAACTCCATAAGCCTGAAAGACGGCGAGGAGGAATTCGTGCGCCGTGCAAAGGAAATAAATGCACTCGGAGCTGCAATGGTCGTGATGGCATTCGACGAGGAAGGCCAGGCGACAGAATATGAAAGAAAAATACGGATTGCGGAACGTGCATACCGCCTCCTTACGGAAAAGGCCGGCATACCTCCGCATGACATCATCTTCGACGTAAACGTGCTCACCATAGCCACGGGACTTCCGGAGCACGCCAGATATGCCGTTGACTTCATCGAAGCGGTAAGGTGGATAAAGGCAAACCTTCCTGGCGCACTCACTTCCGGCGGCATATCCAATCTCTCTTTCGCATTCAGGGGCAACAACAAGGTAAGGGAAGCGATGCATTCGGTGTTCCTCTACCACGCCATAAGGGCAGGCCTCGACATGGCAATCGTAAATCCGGGAATGATTGAAGTGTATGACAACATCGGTCCTGCGCTCCGGGAATGTATCGAAGACGTGATTTTCGACAGGAGAAGCGATGCGACGGAAAGACTGACCGCCCTCGCCGGTAAGATTGCGGAAGAAAATGCAGGAAAGCAGGAAACTGCTGCGGAAAAGATCAGGGAAACCGGCTCAACGCCTGCCGAAAGGGTACGGAATGCCCTCATAAAGGGTTCGGCAGCGGGACTGCATGACGACCTCATGGCCCTCATGGAGAGCGAAGGCAGTGCGGTAAATGTAATCGAAGGCCCCCTGATGTCGGCAATGGAGACCGTCGGAGACTGGTTCGGTCAGGGAAAAATGTTCCTGCCCCAGGTGGTCAAGTCAGCAATGGCTATGAAAGAAGCCGTCGCAATACTCCAGCCATACATGGACACTGACACCGACAAGACAAGTTCCGGACGACCTAAAATAGTCATTGCCACCGTCAAGGGCGACGTGCACGACATCGGAAAGAACATCACGGGTATTGTCCTCAGATGCAACGGATTCGATGTCATCGACCTCGGTGTCATGGTCGAAACAAAGGACATACTCGACAAGGCTGAGGAAGCCGGAGCAGACATCGTGGCAGTGAGCGGGCTCATTACCCCGTCCCTTTTCCGTATGGAAGAAATCTGCCGGGAAATGACCGCAAGGGGAATGGACAAACCTCTTTTTGTGGGCGGTGCAACGACATCCGCCCTGCATACTGCCGTAAAATTAGCCCCTCTCTACCATAAGGTCTTCCACGGAAGCGACGCATCCGCAAGCGCAGTGATGGCAAAGAAATACATCATGGACAGCGAAAAATTCACGGAAGAAGAACATGAGGCACAGGAAAGGCTCAGACAGCTCCATGCCGGGAAAAAGGCTGCCGAAACAGCTCCTGCCCCTGATTTCCCTGCCGGGTCATTCGTCAGGGAAGGCGACATCGACCTGCTCTCAGTCCCGGCCTGCACAATCCCTGCTGGAAACCTGATGGAATTTTTCGACTGGAAACTCTTTTTCCTCATTTGCGGAATAAAGGACACCGCTTCGGGTGAAGCGGAAGCACTCCGCAGGGAAGCAACAGAAAGGCTCGCAGACATGCCCGGGCTCAAAATATCAGCCGCCCTCGAACTATACTCCGCATATTCCGACGGAAACACCATATTCATGGAAAAGGACGGAGAGAAATTTTCCATGCCGATGCTGCGTCAGGAAGAAGCCATGACTCTGAAAGACGGCAGAAAAGCCTGCCTCTCCCTCTCCGATTTCGTGCCGGACAAAAGCCTCGGATTCAGGTCAGTCTGCGGGATTTTCGCAACAAGCGCAGTGTCTGGACAGCAGGAAGACCTTACGGGACAGGCTATTCTGGACACTTTGGCGGAAGCCGCATCAGCATACATCGAGCATAAGATAAGCGGCGCACTGCGCAGAAAGGACGCAAAAGTGATAATGCCGGCTGCCGGATATGCCTGCTTCCCCGACCATTCCGCCAAAAAGGACATACTTTCCAGGCTGAAAAACTCTGCCTCGCTCGGCATCACGCTTACGGAAAGTTTCGGGATGAGCCCGGACGCATCAATCTGCGGCATGGTGTTCATGCATCCTGAAGCCTGCTATCCCGACATCAGAGCTGTCGGACAGAAGCAATGGGACGATTACGTCGGTTTGCGGCATATCGATGCCCACACGGCAAAAGTCATTCTCGGACACCTGCTGCAATAATGGCGGCTTTTCAGCAACAAAATATCAACACAATGAAAATCAGGGACATATTAAAGGAAAGCGTCAAGCCTTTCCCTTCACTTGAAATAGTGCCGCCCCTCAAGGGGCTGACAGCCAGGGAACTCAATGACTCCATAAGGCCGTTCATGGAGTTTGCCCCGAAATACATCAACGTGACATGCCACAGGGATGAGTACGAATACAGGGCAAGCGCAGACGGCGGATTTTCCCGTCACCTCGTAAGACGCCGCGTGAGCGAAGTGGCAGTCTGCGGAACAATCATGTCCGAATACAAAATAGAAGTGGTGCCGCACATCATCTGCGGAGGTGCGTCTGCGGAAGAGATTGAAAGCAAACTCTATGACCTGAGGTTCATGGGAATAGACAATGTGATCGCTCTCAGGGGTGATTCCACCGTCGGGGAAAAGAGGTTCACGCCCGTGCCCGGCGGCTACAGATATGCAAGCGAACTCGTGGAGGGAATACGCTCGTTTGAAAAGGAAATCGGCGAAGAATGTTTCAGCATAGGCGTCGGGGGCTATCCAGAAAAGCATTTCGAAGCTCCGAACATCGAGACCGACATCGAAAACCTTAAGAAAAAGATAGATGCCGGGGCTGATTACATAATAACACAGATGTTCTTCGACAACAGTGTCTATTACGATTATGTGGAACGCTGCCGCAAGGCAGGAATCACAGTTCCGATAATCCCCGGACTGAAGCCGCTGTCAACGGCGAAACAACTCTCCATGCTGCCTGAGTCCTTTTCTTTGGACATTCCTGTCGAACTGACGGAACTGGTGAGAAACGCAGGCGACGACAAGGCTGCCGTCTATGAAATCGGCACGCAATGGTGCATCAGCCAGTGCCGCGACCTGCTCGCACATAATGTGCCGGCGGTGCACTTCTATACAATGGGCAAATCCGAAAACATTGTCCGCATCCTCAAAGACTGCTTCTGACACGTCGTCCCGACCGTGAAGCAACATAATGTTCAGCGATGATGAACAAAACTGCAGACCCGTTGCTACGATAGAGATAGCCGAAATTTCCTTTTTTTTAGGCTTGTTTATTATTTTGTGCGGAATTTGATTGTTTGTCCCCAACTTTTCTTAAATTTGCTCTGATTGTCACACCAGGGAATGGAACGGCAATAAAATTCGTCGAACGACACTAAAAATAATTGATATGCAGAACAAATTGCAGGAACTGACCGACAGGTTGTACAATGAAGGTCTGTCAAAAGGAAAACAGGAAGGAGAAGCAATCCTCAATGATGCCAAAGCCCGCGCCGAAGAAATCATAGCCGGAGCGAAGGAGGAAGCGGCAAAAATCATCGCAGCCGCCGAAAAGGATGCCGAAGACCTCCGAACCAAAGTCACAGGAGACCTCAAAATGGCTGCAGAGCAAAGCATTTCTGCCACAAAGCAGGAAATCGGGA
>CALVDU010000102.1 GCA_944326375.1 uncultured Bacteroidales bacterium
TATGTCAACGAAATCAACAGGGCTCAGATGCACACGAGCTATTTTGCCTGGTCATCCCATGAGGAGGCGGAGGCAGGCATCCGGGAAAATTCATCCAATTATCTGTCGCTTGACGGAAAATGGAAATTCAACTGGGTGGAGCATGCAGATCAGCGGCCTATGGATTCCTATGAAAAGGATTTCAACGACAAGGGCTGGGACGACATGCCTGTCCCGGGCGTATGGGAACTCAACGGCTACGGTGATCCGATATATGTCAATATAGGTTATGCATGGAGAAGCCAGTATGAGAACAATCCTCCGATTGTGCCGACGATAAACAACCATGTGGGCTCATACCGCAGGGTGATTGAAATACCGGAAGAATGGAAAGGCAAGGACATCTTCGCACATTTCGGCTCCGTCACGTCCAACATCTATCTTTGGGTGAACGGGGAATTCGTCGGTTACAGCGAAGACAGCAAACTGGAGGCTGAATTTGACATCACACAATATGTGAAACCGGGAAAGAACCTTATTGCGTTCCAGGTGTTCAGGTGGTGTGACGGCACATATCTCGAAGACCAGGATTTTTACAGGTTTTCCGGAGTGGGACGGAACTGCTGGCTCTATGCGAGGGAAAAGAGCCGCATCAACGACATCAGGCTTACTCCTGACCTCGACGAAAACTATGAAAACGGGACACTCGACATCACGTACGATGTGGTCGGGAAGTGTGATGTGGTGCTCAGCCTGAGGAATGCGGACGGGTTTGTCGTCGATGAAGGGAATACGACCGGCCCGGGAAGGCATACCGTGACATTCGATGTTGAAGGTCCTGAAAAGTGGACGGCCGAGACTCCGTATCTGTATACGCTGACGGCGACGACGTTGTCCGGGAACAAGACGCTGGAAGTCATAACCATCAATACAGGATTCCGAAAAATCGAGATAAAGGGTTCGCAGGTGCTTGTGAACGGGAAACCGGTGCTTTTCAAAGGCGTGAACCGTCATGAAATGGATCCTGACGGGGGATATGTGGTGTCAAGAGAACGGATGCTGCAGGATGTGTTGAGGATGAAGCAGCTGAATGTGAATGCCGTAAGGACCTGTCATTATCCGGACGACACTTATTGGTATGAACTCTGCGACAAATATGGTCTTTACATGGTGGCGGAAGCCAACCTGGAGTCGCACGGAATGGGTTACGGGGATAATACACTTGCAAAAAATCCTGACTTCGAAAAGGCGCATCTCGAGAGAAACATGCGCAATGTGCAGAGAAACTACAACTATCCTTCGATAATTTTCTGGTCCCTCGGCAATGAGGCGGGCTTCGGCAAGAACTTCGAAAAATGTTATGAATGGGTCAAGAATGAGGACAGGACACGGCCCGTCCAGTATGAGCAGGCTCGCGTGAATGATTATACGGACATATTCTGCCCGATGTATTACGGCTATGAGAATTGTATCAAATATTGCGGGAACAATCCTCCGAAGCCTCTGATACAGTGTGAATATGCCCATGCAATGGGAAATTCGATGGGCGGTTTCAGGGAATATTGGGACCTTGTCCGCAAATATCCGGCTTATCAGGGCGGTTTCATCTGGGATTTCGTGGACCAGTCATGCCATTGGGAGAATGCCGACGGAGTGAAGATTTACGGCTATGGCGGAGACTTCAACAGATATGACGCATCCGACAAGAATTTTCAGAACAACGGCGTAATCAGTCCAGACCGCGTTTTCAACCCTCACGCATACGAGGTCAGGCACATCTATCAGCCGATATGGACTTCGTTGAAGAATGCCGCTTCGGGCATGATATCGGTTTACAATGAACATTTCTTCAGGGATTTGTCGGCGTACAGGCTGGAGTGGGAACTTGTTGCGGACGGAACTGCAGTGCAGTCGGGAGTTGTTGACAATCTGGATGTTGAGCCGCAACAGACGGCAGAATTGAGGCTCGGCTATGACCTTGTTGCTGCCGAAGGCTGCAAGGAATGTTTCCTGAATGTCCGCTACAGGCTGAAAAAGGCGGAGCAATTGCTTCCTGCAGGACATGTCGTGGCTTATAACCAGTTGCCGGTCAAGGAATATGAATATCCTTCCCTCGACCTTGCAAAGTCATCCGATCCGGAAGATGTCCTGACAATAGCAACGAACGACAAATTCTATATCATAGTGAGCGGCAAGGATTTCACAATCGATTTCAGCCGCAGCACGGGATTCATTTCGTACTATGAGCATGGCGGGAAATCTCTCCTCGAACCAGGTACTGATATCCGTCCGAATTTCTGGCGAGCGCCTACGGACAATGATTTCGGGGCAAATCTCCAGAAGAAATATGCGATATGGAAGACTCCTAATTTCAAGTTACGTTCGCTGGACGCAAAGATGAAGGACGGACTTGCGGAAATCACGGCAAAATATGACATTACCGAGACTCAGACCTCTTTGGAGATGGCATATCAGATAAATTCGGCCGGAGAAATCAAAGTTTCTCAGAAGATGAAGGCCGGACCTTCAACTGAAGTGCCGCCGATGTTCCGTTTCGGAGTCGTGATGAAGATGCCGAAAGACTATGCGACCGTCGAATACTATGGTCTTGGACCATTCGAGAACTATTCCGACAGGCACAGCGCAGCAATGGTGGGGCTTTATCGCCAAAGTGTTGAGGAACAGTTCTATCCGTACATCAGACCGCAGGAGACTGGCACAAAAACGGGGTTGCGCTGGTGGTCGCTTCTCGACATTTCATGCAGCGGACTTGAATTCCGCAGCGACGGTCCTTTCTCCGCTTCGGCATTGGAATACAGCATCGAATCTTTGGATGACGGGCTTGAAAAGCATCAGCGCCATTCTCCGGAGGTAGAGAAGTCTGGTTGTACCAATATCTGCATAGACAAAGCACAAATGGGGCTCGGATGCGTGAACAGTTGGGGTGCTATGCCTCTGGAAGAATACATGCTGCCTTACGGGGATTATGGATTCACTTTCGTCATATCTCCTGTAAGCCACAGATATGCAAGATAAAGCCCTTTCGGGCAAATGACGCTATGCCAGACAGGATGACGCCGGAGCAGCGACATTATTGCATGTCGCAGATCCGTTCGGAGGATACAAAGCCGGAAATGGCAGTGAGACGGGCTCTCTTCGCAAGAGGATTCCGATACAGGTTACATGTACATTCTCTTCCAGGCTCACCGGACATCGCCATTGCGAAATACCGCACTGCCATATTCATCAACGGCTGCTTTTGGCATGGTCATGCAGGCTGCGACAAGTTTGTCCTTCCGAAAACCAATTCAGGCTTTTGGAAGGACAAGATTGAAAGGAACAGGAAACGGGATGCCCTCAATGTGCAGAGGCTGGAGCTCCTGTCATGGAATGTGATTATCGTATGGGAATGCGAATTGTCGCCTGCATGTTTTGAACAGACTATGGCCAGGGTGGTTGCAGAAATCCGATCCAACAGGGCAAAATGTCTGGAATACAAGGCAAAAAGGCGTCTCAACCGTATTTTTGCGAGGGAACAGGCGCAGCGTCACCGTGAAATCATGGCTCAGGTCAAGGCGGAACTTACAGAGCAGTTCAATCAGAACCCTACCTGACGCTGCTGCTCTGCGTTGTACCTGTCGCCCGTTATCGGAATCGCAGCGACTGCGGTTTTCAGGAAACTGCGCCTGCTGAAATGGTCGTGGTTGATTGTGATGAGGTTCACTTTCGGGGCGATGAACACGTCGTTGCCCAATGTGATGCCTCCTCGGTCGAAGAATGTGCATCCTTGTTGAATCCAGCAACGTTTCCCCATGCGTATGTTCTTTCCGAAATCCACATAGAACGGAGGCAGGAGTGTCACTGACGGGTCAATCTCCTGTCCTGTGATGCGGGAGAGATATTCCCGCACTTCGTCGGGCGACACCATTTCGCCCGACAGGTCTTTTGGGAAAATCTCGTTCATATTTGGTCCTTTAAAAATACGTTGCATGACTCCGGGGCGATTTGGGGTGTCCTGAAGTCATGGTGCAAATATAAAGTCGTTGAGGGAGAATAATTTTGCCGAAAGGCTCAATTTGTTTTGTTGGAAAGTCCGCCTGCTTTTCAGCGCATTGCACTCGGGGCGTGCCCGTACATTTCTTTATATGATTTACTGCTCTTCCCGGAATGCCTTTTTTGTTAGTCTTACGCCGAAATCTTTGCGGATGAATGCACATTCGCCCTTGTGCAGTCTTGTGACTTCGCCGTCGGAATACATCGCAAGGAATATGTCCGAGTACCTCAATGTGCTGATTCTGTCAATGTCCATAAATTATTCCCTGAATTTTGTGCGTCATGCAAAGTTAGCCATTTGCCGAAAAAACGCTAACTTTACCGTCTGTAAATTTTCCGGCTGAGGCTTAGGCATAAGCCGGATAATGGGTTTTCTCTTATGAAAAAAATCGAAGTTGTCGCCGCAGTCATCCGCAGGGGCGACAAGATATTTGCAGTGCAGAGAGGATATGGAAAGTTCAAGGACTGGTGGGAATTTCCAGGCGGGAAGATTGAGGCGGGGGAGACGGCGGAAAATGCGCTGAAACGCGAAATAATGGAAGAACTCGACACGGAAATCCTTGTGGGAGAGATGATAAGAACGGTGGAATGGGATTATCCTGATTTTCATGTGACCTTGCATTGCTTTTGGTGCACTCCTGTTTCAGGCAAACTGCTTCTGAAGGAGCATGAGGCATCAAAATGGCTTGGGTTCGGGGCCCTCCGTTCCGTGCAATGGCTTCCGGCGGATATGGATGTGATAAATGACATTGAAAAAGAGTTGGATTGCGGGCTTGTATTGGAGACGGAACGGCTGTTTCTCCGCAGGTGGAAGGATTCCGATGCGCAAATCCTCTTCAAATATGCCAGCAGTCCGGAAGTCGGTCCTCCTGCAGGGTGGAAACCCCATGAGTCCGTAGAAGAAAGTTTGGAAATCATACGGACGGTTTTTGCTGCGCGGGAAACTTATGCTCTTGTACTGAAGGAGACAGGAGAACCTGTCGGGAGCATCGGGCTGATGTTCAATGATTCGGTGCACAGTGCCGAAATGTCCGACTCGGATGCGGAAATCGGATATTGGATAGGTGTGCCGTATTGGGGACATGGGCTTGTGCCTGAGGCTGTGATGTGCCTGCTGAAGAGAGGTTTTGAGTCCCTTGGCTTGGAGTCGGTATGGTGCGGCTGGTATGAGGGGAATACGAAGTCACAGCGGGTGGCTGAAAAATGCGGTTTCAGGTTTCATCACAGGGTTGAAGGCGGAATCTCGCCTCTCGGCGATGTCCGCACCGAATGCTTCGCCCGCATCACCCGTTCCGAATGGCTGGCTCGATAATGAATATTTTACTGTTCATGCGCTTGATGAAATTAATGCCGAGATACAGAATGCCCGCAATGAAAGATAAAATTTTTGCCGTCATCGACACCAATGTCATTGTCTCTGCACTCTTATCAAGTAATCTTGAATCCAATCCCGTCAAAGTCTTCCGTGCAATCGTGCAGGAACGGATTGTGCCTATATTTAATGACGAAAAACCATTCGTTGTCACGCCTGCCCAAATGGTTCGCATCTTAGAAGATTAGAATTTACAATTTGCGTCTGCTTGCCCCGCTCTTGCATTGCTCTCGGCTTTTCCGTATTTTTGCCCCGTTCTTAACCGAATCGAAGATGAAAGAATATATAGAAAAATTGACGGACAGGATAATTGCGGAGAAGGCGGGCTTGACGCAGGAAGAGGCTTTGGCGGCTGCCGAATTGCCGACAGCAGAACTGCTTGAAGCCGCTGCAAAAGTCACGCAGGCATGCACACGCCGAGTATTTGACACCTGTTCGATAGTCAACGCCAAATCAGGACGTTGTCCGGAAAACTGCAAATGGTGCGCCCAGTCTGCGTATTACGATACAGGAGCGCAGGAATATCCCCTTATGGATACCGAGTCCCTCGACAAGGCAGCCGCAGCAAGCGCGGCAAAGGGTATAGGACGCTTTTCGATAGTCACGAGCGGCAGAAAACTGAAACCCGAAGAAGTCGCATCTGTCGCAGAATCAGTCAAGACACTTTCCTCAAAATATGACATATCCTTCTGCATTTCCGCCGGACTCCTTTCCGAAGAGGAACTGAAAACGCTGAAGGACGCAGGAATATCCCGTTATCACTGCAATCTTGAGACTGCACCCTCCTTTTTCGGCAGCCTCTGCACCACCCACGACCAAGGGCAGAAAATCAAGACATTGGAAGCGGCCAGAAAGGTCGGAATGGAAATCTGCAGCGGCGGAATCATCGGCATGGGCGAAACCATGCAGCAAAGAATGGAATTGGCATTCACACTCAGGGATTTGGGCGTAAAGTCAGTGCCTGTAAACATTTTGTTTCCGATAAAGGGGACTCCTTTGCAGGACATTGAACCGCTTTCAGAGGAAGAAATACTCAGAACCGTGGCCCTCTACCGCCTGATAATGCCCGAAGCATGGCTCAGGTTTGCAGGAGGACGGGCACGCCTTTCGGATGAAACCGTAAGGACGGCATACAGAATCGGCATAAACGCCGCAATAATGGGCGACATGCTCACGACTTCGGGAGAGGATGTGGATACCGATATAAGAAGAATAAAGGAATGCGGCTTTGAAATCAACCGTCCGGTAAATTTCTCGAAAATAATCGACGACTTCGACACGACGCACCTGTGGCATCCCTACACATCGGCGACTGAACCCCTGCCTGCATACAAGGTAAAACGTGCTGACGGATGCGTGATTACCCTTGAAGACGGGACGGAACTCATCGAAGGAATGTCATCATGGTGGTGTGCCGTACATGGCTACAATCATCCTGTTTTGAACAAGGCAGCGAAAGAGCAGTTGGACAGGATGTCCCATGTCATGTTCGGCGGTCTGACCCACGGTCCGGCGGTGGAGCTCGGAAAACTCCTCCTGAAAATTCTTCCGGACAGGATGCAGCACATATTTTACGCCGACAGCGGTTCTGTGGCAGTGGAAGTCGCCCTGAAAATGGCAGTGCAGTACCAGTATGCGGCAGGGCACAAGGACAAGACCAATTTCGTGACAATCCGTTCCGGCTACCACGGGGACACATGGAATGCGATGTCGGTTTGTGACCCGGTAACGGGCATGCACAGCCTTTTCGGAAGTGCGCTCCCGGTGAGATTTTTCGTCCCGTCACCAACTTCACGCTTTGACGGGGAATGGAATCCCGACGATATCCTGCCTCTGAAAAAGACCATAGAGGAACACAAGGACACCCTTGCGGCACTGATTCTTGAGCCCGTTGTGCAGGGAGCAGGCGGAATGCGTTTCTATCATCCTGAATATCTCCGCCAGGCGGAAAAACTTTGCAGAGAAAACGGGCTTCTGATAATTTTCGATGAAATTGCAACCGGCTTCGGACGCACCGGAAAACTCTTTGCCTGGGAACATTGTGGTGTCGTGCCGGACATAATGTGCATAGGCAAGGCAATGACAGGAGGCTACATGACCATGTCTGCTGTCGCATGTACAGAAAATGTCGCTGCGACAATATCAGACACTCCGCCAAATGCCTTCATGCACGGTCCTACATTCATGGGGAACCCGCTTGCATGTGCCGTTGCAAAGGCTTCGATAGAACTCCTGCTGTCAGAGGAATACGACTGGCAGGGCAAGGTAAACCGCATTTCGGAGCAATTGAAAAGGGAACTCGCCCCTGCTGCGTCGTTGCCGTCGGTGGCCGACGTGAGGGTGCTCGGAGCAATCGGTGTCATCGAAATGAAAAAGCCGGTGGACATGGCTGTGCTTCAGCGAAGATTCCTTGAAGAGGGCGTATGGCTGCGGCCTTTCGGACGGCTTGTATATGTCATGCCTCCTTTCATCATCACTCCCGAGCAGCTGTCGCACCTGACTTCCGCTCTGGTAAAGATAGCTGGCGAAATATGAGTGCATTTTCAGACCAGTTGCTGCGTCTCAGGGAAGAAGGAAATCTCCGGAGTCTCCCCGAAATCGTACATGAGGGGAAACATGTCCTGAAAGACGGCAGGAGGATGCTCAATCTTTCTTCAAACGACTATCTCGGACTTGCTTCCGAACCGGAAATGATGCGCCGGTTTATGTCGGACGCCGCTGAATCATGCAGAAATGGCGTTCCGGAGGATTTGCTCCTCTCGTCTTCCTCGTCAAGGCTGCTTACAGGGACATTCGGGGTGCATTCGTTGGTGGAGCAGGCGTTGTGCCGCCTTTCCGGCAGGGAAGCGGCACTTGTGTTCAGCAGCGGCTACCACATGAACGAAGGCATTTTGCCCGCAATCGCCGATTCATCTTCCGTAATCCTCGCTGACAAATTGGTCCATGCCAGCATAATAGACGGAATGCGGCTTTCGCAGGCAAAGTCAGTACGTTACCGTCATCAGGACATGTCGCAGCTGGATGCCCTTGCGGCAAAATACAGCAAGGAATGCGAACGTACAATAATAGTGACCGAAAGCATTTTCAGCATGGACGGGGATGTTTCGGACTTGAGGACGCTTGTGGAGATAAAGAAAAGATATCCTGGCGTGATGCTGTATGTGGATGAGGCTCATGCTGCTGGCGTATGCGGAAAGACAGGGATGGGCGTTGCCGAGGAGCAGTGTGTGATAAATGACATCGATTTCCTGTGCGGAACATTCGGCAAGGCATTGGCTTCTGCTGGTGCTTATTTGCTGTGCGATAAGGAAATACGGGAATTTCTCGTGAACAGGATGCGTCCTCTCATATTTACGACGGCTATTCCTCCGTTCAACATGCTTTGGACTCTGAAAGTGCTTGAAAGCCTTGCGGACATGCGTGAGCGTCGGGAACGCTTGGCAGGGAATGCAGCCAAAATACGTTCTGCAGTAAGGGTTTGCGGACTTGAATGCCCGTCGGGAAGCCATATTGTCCCGATAATGGCAGGGGAGAGCCACAGGGCGATTGCTCTTGCGGAAAAGATGCAGAAATCAGGTTTTTATCTGCTTCCGGTACGTCCGCCGACAGTCCCGGAGGGTACTTCACGGCTCCGCGTTTCTCTTACCGCAGCCGTGACCGGCGAAGAAACCGACCGCTTCATCGCCACTTTGAAGGAATTATTATGAAACAGGAACATATAATAAGGAATGGACACGACAGTCTGCTTCTGATTTTCGGAGGCTGGGGCACATGGAAAGAACTTTTTTCGGAATGCCGTTTCCCGGAGGGGAATGATGTGATGCTGTGTTGTGATTACAGGTCATACGATTTCGATTTTTCCCAGATGGAAGGTTATAGGCAGGTAAACCTTTGGGCATGGTCTATGGGCGTATGGTCTGCGGCTGCGACCTTTGACGGAAAGTCTCTCCCGTGGGGCAGGCGCATTGCCGTAAACGGTACTATGTACCCGGTGGACGACCTCAGGGGCATTCCTGTGAAGATTTTTGAGGGTACGCTCGAACGGATGTCGCAGCCTGTGCTTGACAAATTCCGCAGAAGAATGTGCGGAAGCGACCTTGATTATTATCTGTCAAGGAATTGTGACCGTACTGCCGATGAATTGAAGGATGAACTTGCGTCGATTTTATCGGCGGTGAAGGCATACGGACGTGTCCCGGACTTTGTCTGGGATTTGGCGGCTGTGGGGACGGATGACCTTATTTTTCCCGTTGCAAATCAGAGGCGTGCGTGGTCAGAGTCGGGTACGGAAACTAAAGAGGCCGAGGCAACGCATTATGACAGGAAACTTTTTGACACGCTGATATCGCAAATCTGAAATGACAGACAAGAGCCTCATGAAAGGCCGGTTTGCAAAGGCTGCCGGCACATATTCCGACAATGCTTCAGTGCAGCGTGAGACGGCGGAGAAGATGTGTTCCCTGTTGTCAGGACTGTTTCGTTGCAGGAGATTCGGAAAGATTCTTGAAATCGGTTGCGGTACAGGAATTCTTTCGAGGTTGCTGATGTCGGAATTTAAACCGGATATCCTGTATCTCAACGATATATGTGAGGAATACGGTAATATGCTTGATGACATGACCGAAAATGGCGCAACATTTTTGCCCGGTGATGCCGAGACAATCGGTTTGCCGTCAGGTATGAACATGATTGCTTCCTGCTCGGTTTTCCAGTGGTTTGATGATTTGCCTGCATTTGTCGTAAAGGCAGCGGATTCACTTTCGTCAGGAGGCATTTTTGCGTTTTCGGCATTCGGCGGCATGAATCTTCGTGAAATTTCCGAACTGACCGGAAACAGGCTTCATTATCATTCACTTGCAGAATTTGAGGAAATGCTTGGCGGACGTTTTGCCGTGCTCCGTTCGGAAGAAGTCGTAAGGACGTTGCATTTCAGTTCTGCCGTTTCTGTGCTCAAGCATCTTAAGGCTACGGGAGTTACGGGGATAAAACGGGAATTCTGGACAAGGCGTGACCTTGAAAATTTTGAGGCACGGTACAGGGAAAAGTTCATGACCGGAGAAGGACTGTTGACCCTGACATACCATCCGATCATAATAATTGCAGAAAAAATCATTTAAAATGGGAAAAATATACTTCGTAAGCGGAATAGACACAGGCGTAGGCAAGAGCTACGCTACAGGCTACATTGCAAAACTCTGGAACTCAAAGGGAATCAGGACAATTACGCAGAAATTCATACAGACCGGAAATACGGACATTTCCGAGGACATCGAAGTTCACAGAAAAATCATGGGGACAGGCTTTCTGCCGGAGGACGAAAACCGTCTGACGATGCCGGAAATCTTCTCCTATCCTTGTTCTCCGCATCTTGCGGCTGAAATCGACGGCCGTCCTATTGACTTCACGAAGATAGAAATGGCTGCGGAAATTCTCGCCGGGAAATATGATGCTGTGCTGCAGGAGGGTGCAGGCGGGCTTATGGTGCCTCTGACGAGGGATTTGCTTACAATCGATTATGTTGCCCAGCGGGGATTGCCCCTCATTTTGGTGACTTCCGGGAAACTTGGGAGCATAAATCATACTTTGCTGAGCCTTGAGGCGATGAAAAGCAGAGGAATGGTTTTGCATTCTCTCGTGTTCAACAGATATCCCGAAGAAGCCGATTCGACGATTGCGGACGATACGTTGAAATTCCTTGAAAACTGGGTGCGGCGGGATTTCCCGTCTGCGGACTTCCTTACCGTCCCGGTGTTATAGCCCAGCGTAACCGGCTGTGGCCGTCCCGTGCTTGGGGCTTCAGGCGCAGCCGCCGCCCCTGCGGTCCTCGCTTCGCTGCGGAGGCAGTCGGCTTCCCGGCTGTCGCCGGTCCGCCTTGCCCTGCGACAGCAGCATGCCGCTCAACCTGTCAAAACGGTTTCGCTTACCATTCTGCCGCCATTCTGTCGTCCCGAACCTGCCGAGTGGCTTGCCATATTGTCGTCTCGACCGGAGTGGAGAGACCTGCACGGCGTGGTGTATACCGTCCCGTGTCTGGGGCTGCAGGCGCAGCCGCCGCCTCTGCGGTCCTCGCTTCGCTGCGGAGGCAGTCGGCTTCCCGGCTGTCGCCTGTCCGCCTTGCCCTGCGACAGCAGCATGCCGCTCAACCTACCAAAACGGTTTCGCATTCCATTCTGTTGCCATTCGTAGTCTTGACTAGAGACCTGTTTCCTCTATCCGCCGGAGCCAGCCCGTTTTCATGCTCCGAAAACAGGAATATCAAAAAAAGAAAAAGATACAGAAAAAGAAAAAGTTGCTCTCTGTCCGCTCCAATTTCTTGAAGCGGACAACTCTTTTTCATAAATTTGTATCGGAATGCCATAAGGTAATCTGCTGCAGTACAATAATAACAAATGAAGGAATAGATATGGAAACAGATGTCAAGACTCGGAGGTCGGGGAAAAAGGAAGGGCGGAAGTTGTCCAAGGAAGAGTTCAGGGCTTTGCTTCCGGAAAAGTTGAACAAACTCGGAGAGTGGGTATTCGAAAACAGGGAAGCATGGGATTTTGGAAACGGAAAGATTATCCTGAAATGAGATACTGCCTTGATACCAATATTCTTGAATTCATGCTACATTCAAGGGAAACGGACTTGCATGAGGACATTTTTGCTATCTTATCTGATTATGAAAACACCTTGCTCACAAGTTCAGTTTGTGTCCATGAATTCATCCATTTGGCACAGATAGGAAAATTGGACAGGGGCAAACGGAAAACGAATCCTGACGACATCCTCAAGTGGATTGAGAGCACAGGCATTGAAATAGTGTCAGTATGCAGGCGGCATCTGCTGCGCTATTCCGCACTGCCAATGCACAATGGGCACAGAGACCCGAACAACCGCATGACTTAGGTCGGAATGACAGTAAAGCCGAGAGCAACGCAGCAGCTTGTTGAGCAATATGATTTTTCAAAATGCTGAAGTGGATATCCAATATTTGAAATGGCGTGGTGTCAAAATGGGCTGGATGCAAGGCGCACGAAGGTGAGACAACCGCAGCATACTGGCGTATGTGAGGATTGGCGAGCCGAGAGCAACGCAGCAGGTAGTCCATTTTCACACCACGAAAGGGGATTTGGAACTGAACCTTAATACTTCCCCCGTCCACGGATGCACAAACGACAACGTCTGCGCATGCAGCGCAAGACGACCGAAAGGATTGCTCCGGGCTCCGTATTTCCTGTCGCCCGCCAACGGGTGCCCCACGGAAGCCAGTTGAGCCCGAATCTGATTTTTTCTCCCTGTTTCCAATTCGATTTCAAGGAGCGAAAGCCCGTTCCCGCTTTCCGCAACTTTATAGTGCATTACAGATTTCTTCCCTCCGTTGTCAGTCGGGGATGCGCTGACTTTCAGTGATTTCGGGTTCTCGGTAAGCCAAGACACGATTGTTTCTTCACTTTTTTCAAAATAGCCTTCAGCCACTCCCGAATACTTTCGTTCCAGCACGGCATCCTGCCAGTTGTCCTGAAGAAGCCGTTTTGTCTGCTCGTCTTTTGCAAATACCAGCAGGCCCGACGTGTCCCTGTCTATCCTGTGTACGATGAAAATGCGACCCTTTTCTTTCATGCGCACATAATCCGTCAGCAGCGAATATGCGGTGACTTCGTTTTCCCTGCCGGTTGAAATGACAGGAAGCCCGCTCCGTTTGTCGGCGACTATAAGCCATTTGTCCTCATATACAATCTTCAGCCGCCGGTCCTGCAGGACACAGCGTCTTGCATCCGGTACTTCGTCCTTGCCGATTACGGTTATCGTGTCTCCGGCTTTGAGCGGATAGTCGAAAGCTGTCCTTACGGTGCCGTTTACCGCTATCCTCGAACCTGTTAGCAGCGACTTGATTTTTGTCCTGCTTTGAGGGGCGAGAGCAGCATACAGATATTCCAAAAGAGGTGCGTCGTTTTTTGTTTCCATTTTCATGTCAAGACCGCCAAACCGCTGCAAAGTTACCAAAATATCCCAAACTGCCGTAGTATAGGCAATTTTGTCTGTCATTTGTATAATTTTTGCGCCTATAAGCACCTTAAGTCTGAATGCTTGGGAATCAGGCTTGACAGGCCGTCATTTTTTGTGAAATTTCAATAACTTTGCATGTTTGCTGAACGCAGAGAGAATATGGAAAAAGTACCCGACAGAATAATCGTGCATGGGGCGAAGGTGCACAATCTGAAGAATATAGACGTGGAAGTCCCTCTGAACCGGATAGTTGGCATAGCCGGCGTGTCCGGCTCAGGGAAAAGTTCGCTCGCTCTCGGTGTCCTGTATGCCGAGGGGTCGAGGCGTTATCTGGAGTCTCTGTCTACATATACGAGGCGGAGGATGACCCAGGCTGCGAAAGCCAGTGTGGATGAAGTGCTTTATGTCCCGGCTGCCCTTGCAATGCACCAGCGTCCTGCTATTCCCGGAATCCGCAGCACTTTCGGTACCGGTACGGAATTGTTGAACATGCTGCGTCTTATCTATTCCCGCCTTGCGTGTCACCGTTGCCCGAACGGGCATTATGTCCAGCCTTCGCTGAATGTCGCAGCCGGGCAGGAACTTGCATGTCCTGAATGCGGAGCACACTTTTTTGCGCCTTCGGCGGAAGAATTGTCCTTTAACAGCAACGGAGCCTGTGCAACCTGTGACGGGACAGGTATTGTCCGGACTGTGGACGAGTCCACCCTTGTGCCGGATGAGACTCTCAGCATTGACCAGGGAGCAGTGGCGCCGTGGAACACCCTGATGTGGTCGCTGATGACGGATGTCTGCAGGGCCATGGGTGTGCGTACCGATGTGCCGTTCAACCAGTTGACTCCGGAAGAAAGGGAGATTGTATTTCACGGCCCGGCAGAAAAGAAACATATCCTCTACAAGTCAAAGACGACAAACCAGGCGGGAGAATTGGATTTCACTTATTTCAATGCAGTCTATACCGTTCAGAATGCCCTGTCCAAAGTCAAGGACGAAAAGGGAATGAAAAGGGTGGAGAAATTTCTCAAGACAGGACCATGTCCCGACTGCAACGGCTCCCGCTTTTCTGAAGCTGCTCGTGCACCGAAGGTACGGGGCATTTCCATAGATGATGCGAGCCGAATGAGCTTGAGGGAACTTGTGGAATGGGTCAAGGGCATTCCGGCAACGCTGCCGGAAGAAATGCGCCCTATGGCAGAGCGGCTTTGTGAATCTTTTGTCGATGCGTCCGCACGTCTGCTGGATTTGGGTGTGGGCTATTTGAGCCTTGACCGTGCTGCTTCCACATTGTCCACGGGCGAAAGACAGAGAATGCAGCTGGCTCGTGCTGTCCGCAATCGCACTACCGGCGTTCTCTATGTTTTGGATGAACCTTCAATCGGACTTCATCCTGCCAACATGGTCGGGCTTTCCGGCGTGATGAAGGATTTGATAGCCGACGGCAATTCGATTGTGCTTGTGGACCATGACACGAAAATTCTTGCCGATGCGGACTGGATGATTGAAATGGGACCCGGTGCGGGCTCTTCGGGCGGGCGTGTTATAGCCGAAGGCAGCCTTGATGACATAATTGACAATCCTGCGTCCTTAATCGGACCATTCCTGTCAGGCGCATCCGAGGTCAGCGTCAGGCAACGTACATCCAAGAAAGACATGTTTGCCAAAGGGAAGATACATTTGTCCACATCCCAGGTGCATACTGTCAAGCCTATAGAAGCCGATATACCGAAGGGGCGTTTGACCGTGGTGACCGGTGTTTCTGGTTCGGGAAAGACGACACTTATATTGGAGAGCCTTGTGCCTGCGCTGAAGGCACTCGTTTCGGAAGGCAGGATGCCGGAACATGTCCGGGAAATCCGTGCGGAAGGCATACGCCATGCAAAATTGATAGACGCATCCCCGATAGGAATCAACATCCGTTCGACCGTGGCGACATACGCCAATGTCCATGACGAACTCCGCAAGGTGTATGCAAAAATTCCGGAAGCCAAAGCAAACGGGTGGAAAGACGGGGACTTTTCATACAATACCGGTCGTCTTCGATGTCCTGTCTGCGACGGAACGGGAGTAATCAGCCTTGATGTGCAATTCCTGCCGGATGTTGACATCCCGTGTCCGGAATGCCGCGGCTCCCGTTACTCCAAGGAGGCTTACCGTATTAGGCGGGAGAACAGCGGAGGAGAATTTTATTCTCTTCCGGAACTTATGGCAATGGATGTCAATGATGCCATAGCTGCCTGTGCGGATTTGAAGAATGTGCGTCAGCGTCTGCAGGTGCTTCAGGACCTGGGTCTCGGTTATCTTACCCTCGGAGAGCAGACTCCGGGGCTTTCCGGCGGCGAGGCGCAGCGGCTCAAACTGGCAAGCGAAATGGGCAGGGGACAGGATGATTCAGTGTTCGTTTTCGACGAGCCGACCATCGGGCTCCATCCTGCCGATGTCAGGACCCTCCTGCAGGTGTTCCAAAGGCTGCTGGACAGCGGGGCGACCGTCATTGTCATAGAGCATGACCTCGACGTGATCCGTTCTGCCGACTATATCATCGACATGGGACCGGGAGGGGGAGAGGACGGCGGCCGGATAGTGGCGACCGGCACTCCCGACGACATACGCCGCAGCCCTGAAAGCGTCACAGGACGTTTCCTGTAATGCAATTTCCGCCTTTTACGTAATTTGATTATCTTTGTCCGCATGAAGAAAAGTACCGTATGGGACCCGCTGAGAAAGAAGGAAGTGGCTCTTACTCCTGAAGAGGACGTGAGGCAATGGTTCATACGGCAGTTGGCTGAGGTGATGAAAGTCCCGATGCACATGATGATGAGCGAGACAGGCTTCAGCCTCGGAGAAAAGAAATTCCGGGCGGACATCCTGGTGTATGGACGTAATGCTGTCCCTCTTGCTGTAGTGGAATGCAAGCGTCCCGATGTCCAGCTGGACAATTCGGTATTGGAGCAGGCGATAAGGTACAATATGGTATTGAATGTAAAATACATCTTCATCACGAACGGCAGGCAGACCTTCATCTGCAGACGCACGACGGGCAGTCCCGGATATGAATTTCTGCAGAAAACTCCGCTTTACGAAGACATGCTCCTGGCATGACAATGGCAAAGCAGCTGTGGATTAAGACAAACGGATTTCGAAAAAAGACATGACGGTTACTCAAGGTTTTTTGGACAACAGGATTTTCCAAATCATATCGAAAGCTGCCCGTTCAAAGGGTGTAAGGGCTTTCGTCATAGGAGGTTATGTTAGGGACTGCTTTCTGGGGCGAAAGAGCAAGGACATTGACATAGTGGTAGAGGGCAGCGGAATCGAACTTGCGGAGGCCGTGGGGGAGTTGGTCCGCAGCAATGTGACTGTCTTCCGTAATTTCGGCACGGCGATGCTGAAATACAAGGGGACCGAGGTGGAATTTGTCGGGGCAAGGAAAGAATCATACCGCAGGGATTCCCGCAAGCCCATCGTCGAAGACGGGACGCTTGAGGATGACCAGCAGAGGCGTGACTTTACAATAAATGCTATGGCTTTCAGCCTTCAGGAAGAGGATTTCGGCGCTCTCGTGGATCCGTTCGGCGGTATCCGAGACCTCGCAGCCGGCATTATCCGCACCCCGCTTGACCCCGACACGACATATAGCGACGACCCGTTGAGGATGATCCGCGCCGTGCGCTTTGCCACCAAATTGAGCGAACCGGGGAGGCGTTTCACAATTGTCCCGGAATCTCTCGAATCCATACGCAGGAACAGGAACCGTCTTGAAATCCTGTCAAGGGAACGTATTGCCGAAGAATTGGACAAGATGCTCGTATGTTCAGAACCGTCAATCGGTTTCCGCCTGATGGAGGAGACAGGTCTTCTGGAATATGTGCTTCCGCAATTGTGCCGTCTGAAAGGCGTAGAGAATGTGGACGGGCATGGGCACAAGGAGAATTTCACACATACATTGGAGGTGCTTGACAATGTCGCCGCGGCGGAAACAGAGGCGATAGCCGAAGGCAGGCTGAGCAATTTTGAATTTGAGGACGGTGTTGAGGTGCAGAAACAGCGTACAGAGCCGTATCTCTGGCTCAGGTGGGCGGCACTGCTGCATGATATAGGCAAGCCTGCCACAAAACGCTTTGACAAGGAAACCGGCTGGACATTCCACGGGCATGAGGTGGTAGGGGCAAGAATGGTCCCCAAAATATTCAAGTCCCTGAAGATGCCGCTGAACGAGAAGATGAAATATGTCGAGAAACTCGTCCTCCTGCATCTTCGTCCAATATCGCTTGTTACCGAGGAAGTTACCGATTCTGCCGTGCGCCGTCTGCTTTTCGAGGCAGGAAATGACATAGACGACCTTATGCTGCTCTGCAATGCCGACATCACGTCCAAGAACCCGCGCAAGGTGGAGCGTCTGAAACAAAACTTTGAACTTGTCGGCCGCAAGCTCGCCGAAGTGGAAGCGAAGGACGCAATAAGGAATTTCAAAAATCCGATTACGGGGGAGTACATAATGGAATTGTACGGGATTCCGCCGTGCCGGCAGATTGGAGAACTGAAGGAATTTGTGAAGAATGCGATATTGGACGGGATAATAGGCAACAATTTCGCAGAGGCGGATGTCCTGATGCGAAAACATGCTTCCGAAATGGGCATGAAACCCGTAAAATGATGATTTTGTCATGGAGAGCCAGCTGATAAATTCATTCATAAACTATATTTCCTCGATAAGGAGGTTTTCACAGCGGACATGTGCAATATATCGGGATTGTCTGAACCGCTTTCTGGAATTTGC
>CALVDU010000103.1 GCA_944326375.1 uncultured Bacteroidales bacterium
GGCAGCATGATATATTTCCTGTCGGGCTTTATGGCTTCCGCTGAAATTGCAGCAGCCATGACTGACAGGCACAGAATCACCTTCAAGGTCCACCCTGCCCTCATCGTACGGCGAGGATTTCGTCCACTATGTATTTCTGTTTGCCTCGCCACGGGAGAGCGCCGAGATATTCCTTGTAATGCAGTTCCACCATCTTGCCGCTGCAGCGCATGAGCGAGTCAGCCAATTCTGGATCAGTGATTGAGAATTCGAATTCGTATGACTGGATTGCGGTCGAGGTCTTGCTCTTGGAGTTGAAGCCCGCCTGGATTGCCTTTCCCTCGTAAGTCTTGAAGACATAGCCCTTGTAAACGACGAAATTGAGTTCTCCCGCCTTTACGCCCTCTCCGAACACGAAGTAGAACTTGAAGTAGATGAATGCTGCAAGCAGCACGGCGACCACGCCTGATGATATGAGAATTGCCTTTTTCATAATATTCATTTAAACGGATGTAAAAGTACATAAATTATCTGAAATCTTTTCAGGGCGGGCGGGACAATCGGAGAAAATATTTCTTATCTTTGAAAGACTTGAAGGGAAAGGCGGACTTTGCTGACAAATCGGAGCGAAGCGCCGCCAAACTGATGCCGATTGGAATCAAAATAACGATTTTATGAAAAATCTGGTATTGAGGGATGACATGCGTGAGCGTCCTTTGATATTTTATCTTGCTCTGGAAGAGTTTGTTGCCCGTCACCTTGAGGAGGACGTGCTTTTTTTGTGGCAGGTGCCCCCGACGGTAATCTCCGGACGCAACCAGGTCCTTGCGGCGGAAGTGAACCTCAACTTCTGCCAGGAGCACGGCATAAAGGTCTTCAGGCGCAAGAGCGGAGGCGGGACGGTGTATTCCGACATGGGCAACATAATGGTGTCATACATCGTGTCCTCGGACGAGGTGCCCTACACTTTCGACAAGTACATGAGCACCGTCGCCCTTTACCTGCGCTGGCTCGGCATTCCGGCTGAAGTCTCCGGGAGGAACGACATCACGGTCGGCGGCAGGAAGGTCTCCGGAAACGCATTCTACAAGATTGGCGGCAGGAGCATAATCCACGGCACGTTGCTTTTCAACTCCGATTTTTCGATGATGACGGAGGCTTTGACCCCTTCGTTCAGTAAAGTATCGGGAAAGGGTGTAGCCTCGGTACGGCAGCGTGTGGCAAACATTTCGGAATTTGCCCAAATAGGCATCGAGGACTTCAAGAAAGGCCTCATCTCGTTTTTCTGCGACGGCGGCAGCCATGGCAGCGACGGCGAGGAAAGCCTCATCCTTGACGACATGGCAGTTGCCGAGGTGGAAAAAATCATGCAGACCTATCTTGACGAGGACTTCATGACGGGGCATGAGCCGGAGCACACTATAAGGACAGGGGGCAGAATCGAGGGAGTGGGAGAAATTGACGTGTTCTGCAACATCAAGAACGGGAAACTGAAGAAAATCAGCTTCAAGGGTGACTTTTTCCCTCTCTGCGAGGATGTGGACGCAACAATGACGGAGGCCCTTAAAGGAACTGCGTTTTCTCCGGAAGCCATTGACGGCGCACTCCCAGAGGGGATGACTGAAACCCTCATCCGCAATCTCCGCAAAAAGGATCTGATAAATCTGATATGGAAGAATTGAAGAAAACCTGTCTGTACGACAGCCACATTGCCCTTGGGGCGCAGATGAGCCCGTTCGGAGGCTTCATGATGCCGATACAATATTCGGACATAATATCCGAACACAATGCCGTCCGCCATGCCTGCGGGATGTTCGATGTCTCGCACATGGGCGAAATTTTCGTCAGCGGACCAGATGCCGAAAGGTTTGCAAACCACATTTTCACGAATGACGTGAGCGGGATGATTCCGGGGAAGATTCTTTACGGGATGATGCTTTATCCCGACGGAGGGACGGTGGACGACCTCCTGGTCTATAGGCTGCCGCAGACATTCCTCTTCGTCGTCAATGCGGCGAACATAGACAAGGACTTCGCATGGATGAAGCAGGCGGCGGAAGGCTGGAACGTGAGCGTGGAAAACCGTTCGGAAGAGTGGGGTGAAATTGCCCTGCAGGGGCCTGAAGCGGAAAGCATGGCTGCGAAAGCCCTCGGAATGGACCTTTCGGACCTTGTGTTCTATACCTTCAAGGAGGTCGGAAATGTGCTTGTGAGCCGTACAGGCTATACCGGGGAGGACGGTTTCGAGTTTTATGCTTCAGCCGAAGAAATAAGGCGGATATGGGATGCATTGCTGTCTGCCGGAACCGTGCCTTGCGGGCTCGGCTGCAGGGATACCCTCCGTTTTGAAGTGGGCCTGCCCCTTTATGGGCATGAATTGGGCGAAAACATTTCCCCGCTGGAAGCGGGTTTGGGAATTTTCGTGAAACTGGACAAGGAAGAATTCATCGGAAAGGAGGCAACGGCAGCATTGAAGGCTGACGGACTGAAACGCAAGATCGTCGGCATAGAGCTGGAGGACAAGGCAATACCCCGCAGCGGATACCCCGTTGAAATCGACGGAAGGCAAATCGGGGAGGTCACGACCGGCTACAATTCCATATCCACAGGAAAAAGCGTCTGCATGGCGATGCTCGACGCAGAATTTGCCGTTCCCGGCACAAATGTGGAAATCCGCATACGCAAAAAGACTTTCCCTGGAAAAGTCTGCAAAAAACGTTTCTACGACAAGAACTACAAACGTAATTAATACCACAACAAATGAGCAAAATAATTGAAGGGCTGCTTTACAGCGAATCCCATGAATGGGTCAGGGCGGAAAACGGTACCGCCGAAATCGGAATCACGGACTATGCGCAGAAATCATTAGGCAACATCGTGTATGTCGATATGCCGGACGAGGACGACGAAGTGTCGCAGAATGAGGAATTCGGGGCTGTCGAAAGCGTGAAGGCTGCGAGTGACCTCTATTCTCCTGTGTCGGGGACAGTTACGGAAAAGAATGATGCGCTTGAGGACGAGCCGGGGCTTCTGAACAAGGACCCTTACGGGAACTGGATAATCAGGGTGAGCCTGAGCGACTTGTCCGAACTGGACTCGCTCATGGATGCTGCCGCATACAAGGAATTTCTTGACAAGGAGGCACACTGATGTCATCCGCATATTTTCCCCACACTGAGGGGGACATCAGAAAGATGATGGAGCGGGCGGGGATAACCTCGCCCGACGGGCTTTATGCGGACGTGCCGGAGGATTTCATCTTCAAAAGGGAATTTGACCTGCCGGACGGAATGTCTGAAACCGAGGTGCGCCGCAGATTTGACGCCCTCGCCGCAATGAACGTGCCTCTGAAAGTTTTTGGCGGGGCAGGGGCATACGACCACTATTCTCCGTCTGTAATTCCTTATATAACATCACGTTCGGAATACCTTACGGCATATACCCCATACCAGGCTGAAATTTCTCAGGGTACGCTTCGCTACATTTTTGAGTTCCAGACCATGATGACGGAGCTGACGGGCATGGATGTTTCCAATGCCTCCATGTACGACGGTCCGACTTCCGCAGCCGAGGCAGCGATGATGATGAATGCCTGCACAAAGAAAAAGTCGAGAATAGTCCTTTCAGGGTCACTGCTTCCGCAGGTGATAGAGGTTGTCCGCACATATTGCGGCTATCACGGGCTGGCGCTTACGGTAATCCCTCACAAGGACGGTACATCCGACAGGGAAGCCATGATTGCAGACGTTGAAAAGGGTGATGTGGCAGGTATAATCGTACCTTCGCTCAACCGCTTCGGCATAATTGAGGACCTTGACGGGCTTTCTGATGCCGTACATTCGGCAAAGGCACTGATGACGGTCTATTGCGACCCGTCGGCACTTGCCGTTCTGAAAACTCCGGGGGAATGGGGCGCTGACATCGCCTGCGGGGAGGCGCAGACTCTCGGAATGCCGTTGAGTTTCGGCGGACCTTATCTCGGTTTCCTGACCTGCAGGCAGGAATATGTGCGCAAGCTTCCCGGAAGGATAGTGGGGGAAACAAAGGATGCCGACGGAAAAAGGGCATACGTGCTCACGCTCCAGGCGAGGGAACAGCACATAAGACGGGAAAAGGCTACCAGCAACATCTGCTCCAACCAGTCGCTCATGGCATTGTATGCGACTGTCTATATGTCTCTTATGGGTTATGAAGGATTGAAGGAAGTCAACAGGCTTTCTTCCGTGGGGGCGCATTGGCTGCATGACCGTCTTTTGGAGACAGGCAAGTTTGAGGAGGCATTCGACAAGCCTTTCCTGAAGGAATTTGCCCTGCGCAGCAGGATTGAACCGGAGCGTCTGCAGCATGAATTGGCAAAGGCAGGATTTTTCGGGGCATTGCCGGCAGGCGACGATCTTGTGACATTCTGCGTGACTGAAAACAGGACAAAGGCGGAGGCTGTTGCTCTCGTAGATGCAATCAGGAGGATGACTATATGAAATATTACGATAAACTCATATTCGAACTTTCAAAACCGGGGCGCAGGGGATATTCCCTGCCTTCAGGCGACTGGGGCGACGGAGAAATTCCTGTCCCGGAATCATTGAGGCGTGCAGAAGCCCCAAAACTTCCCCAGGTCAGCGAACCTGATGTCGTGAGGCATTATGTCAACCTTTCGAACATGAATTTCGGGGTAGACACCGGCTTCTATCCTTTGGGAAGTTGCACGATGAAATATAGCCCGAGAATCAATGAGGAAATGGCTTCTCATCCGGGCTTCACGGGGCTTCATCCTTTGCAGCCTTCCGAAACCGTGCAGGGAGCGATGACGCTGTATGCTTCCCTTTCCTCTGCACTCTGTACCCTTACCGGAATGTCCGCATTTACCCTCAACCCGTTCGCAGGTGCTCACGGGGAATTGACGGGGCTCATGATAATGCGCAACTACCACAATTCAAGAGGGGACACAGGACGCACGAAAATAATAGTTCCGGACAGCGCACACGGCACAAATCCGGCAAGCGCAGCCGTCTGCGGGCTTGAAGTGGTGCAGGTGAAGTCCACGCCCCATGGCACAATCGACGTGAACGACCTGAAGCCTCTTCTTGACGATTCCGTGGCAGGAATAATGATGACAAACCCTAACACCCTCGGCCTGTTCGAGACGGAAATCAGGGAAATTGCGGAACTTGTGCACGCTGCCGGCGGACTGCTGTATTACGACGGGGCGAACATGAACGCCCTTCTCGGAAAGGTCCGTCCCGGCGACATGGGCTTTGACATCATGCACCTGAATCTCCACAAGACGTTTTCGACGCCGCACGGCGGGGGAGGCCCCGGAGCGGGTCCTGTGGGCGTAGCCGCCCCGCTGGCAGATTTCCTGCCAGCCCCCGCCGTCGCGCCGGACGGAAACGGGCGGCTCGAATGGTTCGAGCCGAAAAATTCCGCAGGACGCATTTCCGGTTTCCACGGCAATTTCGGCGTGCTCATGAAGGCTTACGCCTATATACTGATGCTCGGCAGACAGGACGTGAAGAATGTCGGACCGTATGCCGTGCTGGCTGCGAATTATGTCAAGGAGTCCCTGAAGGACTGCTACAAATTGCCTGTAGATTCGCTGTGCAAGCATGAATTCGTGTTCGACGGGCTTGCGGACGATTCTTCTGACGTGACTACCCTCGATGTCGCAAAGCGTCTGTTGGACTACGGTTTTCATGCTCCGACCATATATTTCCCTCTGCTCTTCCACCAGTCGATGATGATAGAGCCGACCGAAACTGAGTCTGTGGAGACATTGGATGCGTTCATAGACGTGATGCGGAAAATAGCGGAAGAGGCTTTGACGCAGCCGGAACTGCTAAAGACAGCCCCGCACAATACGCCGGTTCGCCGTCCTGACGAGACTGCTGCGGCGGTGCATCCTGTGCTGAAATACAATTTTCAATCTGCAGAACAATGAAAATTACTATAATAGGTGCAGGGCCGGGAGGCTATGAGACAGCCCTTGCCGCCGCAAAGCGGGGCTTTGAAGTCGTGCTTGTGGAGGCGGGACATGTGGGCGGAACCTGCCTGAATGCAGGCTGCATTCCCACCAAGTCGCTTTGTCACAGCGCACAGCTCCTTGAAGACATGCTCAGGGCCGGAGAGTCAGGAATCGGAGTTTCAGGGCTGTCTGTGGATTTCTCTGCTGTCCAAAGGCGCAAGGATGAGGTCATAGACCGGTTGAGGACAGGAATTGAAACCCTGCTTTCCTCTGCAGGAGTGAAGGTGGTGAACGGACGTGCCGTGATCCTGGACGGGCATACCGTTGAGGCGGCAGGGGAGAAGTGGCAGTCAGACTATATCATCATCGCTTCGGGTTCTTCTCCCGTGCCTTTGAATGTGCCGGGCGCTGACAGCCCCGGCGTGCTGGACTCGACTGCTATCCTTGCCTTGGATGCCGTGCCGCAACGGCTGTGTGTCATAGGAGCAGGCGTGGTCGGGCTTGAAATGGCATCGGTGTTCAGGAGTTTCGGGAGCGAGGTGACGGTAGTCGAATATTGTCGGGAGATTCTGCCTCGATTTGATGCAGACATTGCCAAGAGGTTGCGCAAAAGCCTTGCTTCAAGGGGGATAGATTTCTTCCTGCAGGCTCAGGTCACAGGGATTTTTCCGGCAGAGGAAGGTGCGTCTCGTGTCTGCTGGACTAAAAAGGGCGCAGAGGAAGAATGCGTTGCCGATGCCGTGCTGATGTCAGTCGGCAGACGGCCGAATTGCTCCGGGCTCGGGCTGGAGAATGCCGGGGTCGGGTTTTCGGGAAAAGGCATAGCCGTGGACGGTGAGATGAGGACCAACGTGCGCAGCATATTTGCAATAGGGGACGTGAACGGCAGGCAGATGCTGGCTCATGCTGCGACATGGCAGGGAAAAGTGGCCTTGCAGGCCATACTGCGTGAAAACGGCATGACATCGGAAGATGATTTCGGAAAAATTGACCTGGACGTGATGCCGTCGGCAGTGTTTACCTTGCCTGAAGTTGCGTCTGTGGGTCTTTCCGAGGAAGAATGCAAGGCGCAGGGACTTGATTTCAGAAGCCGAAAGTCATTCTACCGTGCGAACGGCAAGGCTTTGTGCATGAACGAGCCTGAGGGAATATGCAAGCTCCTTGAAGGCAAGGACGGCAAAATCCTCGGCTGCCATGTGCTCGGGGCTCACGCTGCCGAACTCGTGCAGGAAGTGTCCGTGCTGATGTCAACGGGATGCGGGATTGAGGACCTCAGGGCGGCTGTGCATATTCATCCTACCCTTTCTGAACTGCTGCATTCTGCCGCAGAATGATGTTCAGGGATGAGCAATTTTTCGGACAAGAACATTTCCCTGTAAAAAACAGCCTTGTTTTCTATGGACATTGGATAGGCTCTGGAGGATGACGGCATTCTCCAGAGCCTCATTTTCTGTGCTGTTCCGTTCAAAGACAGAGTGAATTCAGTGAATTTGCCCACGGCGGGGACATCGCAGCCCAGTTCCGATGCTGCCGCCTCGACTGCCTTCTGACCTGTTGCAGCGACGGCTGTAAATTCAGGCGACCTGCGCAGCATGGCTTTCAAGTCGGTCTTTCTGACTATTTCAAGGAATTTGTCTGAGGCATTGTCCTTCAGCCTGCGCACTTCTTCCGCCGTGTCGTAGAGGGCAATCCCATGCAGGGTGCAGAATTCAGTGATTTGCTCCCTGTCGAAATGCCGCCCGTCGGCTGTGATGAAGCGGGACTTGTCCCCGAAGAAAATCAGCCCCACAATCCGCCACATGTCATTGTTGAAGTTCGGGTAGAAGAAATCCATTGACCATCTTTCACGCTTCGGAGGAAAACTGCCGAGCATCAGAAGTCTTGCATGTGCCGGCATGAACGGGGCGAGCGGATGTGTCTCGGTCAGCCTTGCGGCAGAAATGTCAGTTTTCTGCATGGCTGTCCGTTTGTTCCGGTTTGTCCGGTTCTGCAGGGACATTCTCCTGTGTCTCAATGGCAGGGGCAGCCTCCTCCTGATGCGTTTCAGGCTCGTCTCCAGCAAGGTATTCTTTCCTGAACATGTCTATGAAGAGCATGAAGAGAGATACCAGCAACGGTCCGAATATGATTCCCATGAATCCGAACAGCGGGAGTCCAGCCACCACGCCGAATATCGTGATGAGCGGGTGGGTGTTCGCCAGTTTCTTCTGGAGGATGAACCTGAAAAGATTGTCGCTCTGCGAAACGAACACTGCGCAGAAAGCCAGAAGCCCGAATGCCTTTCCCCACATTCCGAGCACCATGAAATAGATGCTGACCGGGACCCATACTATCATAGTGCCCACGATAGGGATCATTGAGCACAATCCGGTAATCAAGGCAGCCAGAAAAGCGTTCGGAACTCCGAATATGGAATATCCTATCCATGAGATGCTTCCCTGGATTATGGCGAGCAGCGGTATTCCTATCGCATTCGACTTCACCATGAGATTTATCCTGTCTATCGTCTCCTTCTTGTTGATGTTCTTCATCGGAATGACGGAGGCGATGTATGTTTCCATCCTTTTGCCTCCGTTCAGAAGGAAGAAAAGGAGAAGCAGGGCCACGAATATGTTGATGAAGAATCCTCCGATGCCGTTGATGATGGATTGTCCCCATGAAGCGAGTTTCCCGGCCACGAAGGAGATGTTCTTTTCAGAAATGATGTCGATGCCGAACTTTTCCTTCACTATGTCTATCATCTGGTTCGCAGGGGCGATTATGGCGTCGGTATTCCAGTTGACCTGCTGCAGTTTGGCAATGACGAACCATGCGAAAAGGGAAAGTGGCACCGCTACAAAAAAGACAGTTCCGGCAACCGTCAGAGACGATGCCAGGGTTGTCTTTCCTGTTTTTTCAGCAAGTCTGAATGTCGGCTTGCGCAGGAGTATGTACAAGGTAAGTGCACCGAGTATTCCGCTTATGTATGGCCATGCCTGCCTGACAAGGACAAGTCCCAGACCGATGATCAGGGCGACCAGCGTGTATTTCCAGATGTTTTCCCTTGTATTGTCCGTGCTCATTGCCGTTGTTTCAGAAGAGTTCGTCGAGTTTGTTGTAGAGTTCCTCGCTTTCGCCTACGAACACTTCAACGATTTTGCCTTCGGCGTCAATGAGAATCTTGGTAGGATATCCTTCAATTGCGTATGCGTCAACGATTTCAGTGCCGTCGCCATTGTAGAGGTTCGTCCATTTCAGACCTTCCTTCTCTACGGTCTCCCTCCATGTTTCTTCGCTGTCACGGCAGTTTATGCCCACGAATTCGATTTTTTTGCTGTACTTGGCGTAGTATTCCTTCATGTCAGGCATGCCTTTCATGCACCAGTAGCACCATTTGCCCCAGAAGTCGAGGAGAACGTATTTTCCCTTGAATGAGGCGAGGGTCCTGGTGTTTCCTTTGAGGTCCTTGAGGCTGAAATCCGGAGCAGGTTTGCCCGGCTGTATGTTTTCCTTGTTCTTTTCTATGGTCGCCTGCCTTTCGTAATTCTTGGCCGTTATGGAAATCATTTCCCCGAGTGCTCCGGACTTCACCTTTTCTCCGAGAGCATTGCATGCGTCAAGCCCTTTCTGCCCGCTTTCCATGTGCAGGGCGAGGTATCCTGAAGCCATTTTGTCCGGGTTCTTTGCGATGTAGTCGGCATAGATGCTGTCCTTTTCCGCAAGTATTGCCTCGTGTTCCTCATTGAGGGCTTCCATTCCCTCTGTATCGTTCTGCTGGAGGGTTGCAGCCTTTGCATATATCCCGTCAATCCTGTCCATGATTGCAGTCCTTCCTGTGAATGCAGACAGGTCGTTGTATATCATGTGACTTTTGAATTCCGGCTTCTCGATGCTTCCCGACACCTTGATCTTGTCGCCTGGGACGAGCACCAGCATTTCTTTCATCATAGGCGCAGCCTGCACTGACTCCGCACCGGTCTTGGGCATAGGCGCGATGAACATGATGAGGGCGGATGTGTCCTCGATGTTTGCGGAGAACTTGTCATTCTTGAGGGCGATTGTGTCCTGGAATGCAGGAGTCCTCTCGGAGTAGCGGTATGCCGTCACTATCAGGGAGTCGCTTTCGATTCCGCTCAGCGTGCCGCTGAAATTTCCGCCGCCGTTGCAGCTGCTCACTGCCATTGCAGCCACTGCGGTCCCGGCTGCCAGTACAAGTCTTGAATAAATTTTCATTTCGTGTTGTGTTTATATTATGTCCGTTTCGCTGAAACCCGTTCAGACGGGTTCAACTTGTAAATATAGCATTTATTCGTCATGTGGAAAAATAAATTTGCCGGAACATGCCATAAACTGTAAATTTGCGTGTTTTGAATTCGGAAGTATGACAGTTTGCATTGCGGAAAAGCCGAGTGTGGCAAGGGAAATAGCGGAAGTGCTTGGAGCAAAGTCAAAGAAGAACGGCTATCTTGAAGGGAACGGGTATCAGGTGACATGGACATTCGGACACCTGTGCACCCTGAAAGAGCCCCATGACTATGACCCGCAATGGAAAACCTGGGCCTTGTCCTATCTGCCGATGATTCCCCGGCGTTTCGGTATCAAACTGATAGACAACGAGTCCTACAAGACGCAGTTTGAAATCATCAGGACATTGATGCAGAATGCCGACGAAATCATAAACTGCGGCGATGCCGGGCAGGAAGGAGAGTTGATCCAACGCTGGGTAATGCTCAAGGCTGGGGCAAAATGTCCCGTGAAAAGGCTGTGGATATCTTCCCTGACCGAGGATGCCATAAGGGAGGGCTTCAAGAATCTCAAGGATGAGTCGGAATTCAACAAGCTGTATGAAGCAGGGCTGTCCAGGGCTATCGGTGACTGGATCCTTGGGATGAACGCCACAAGGCTCTATACATTGAGGTACGGGCAGAACCGACAGGTGCTTTCTATAGGGCGTGTGCAGACCCCGACCCTTGCCCTCATAGTGAACCGTCAGGCTGAAATCGACAATTTCGTGCCTGAACCATACTGGGAACTCAAGACGGTTTACCGTGGCGTCACATTTTCTTCCGTAAAGGGCAAGTTCAGCCGCAAGGAAGACGGGGAGGATTTCCTGTCAAAGGTTGTCGGGACGGATTTCACGGTCACTTCCGTGGCAAAGAAAAAGGGCAAGGAAGCGCCTCCGCGCCTGTTCGACCTCACGTCATTGCAGGTCGAATGCAACAAGAAATATTCATTCACGGCGGACGAGACCCTGAAACTCATCCAGTCTCTTTATGAAAAGAAGGTCACGACCTATCCCCGCGTCGACACGACATTCCTCAGTGACGACATCTATCCGAAAGTTCCGGGAATATTGAACGGGCTTTCCGACTATGCTGCCCTTACTGCCCCGCTGAAAGGGGCAAAACTTCCGAAAAGCAAGAAAGTCTTTGACAATTCAAAGGTTACGGACCACCATGCCATAATCCCCACGGGGGCATATTCGGGGAATCTCACGCCTGAGGAACGCAAGGTTTTCGACCTCGTGGCACGCAGGTTCATTGCAGCGTTCTATCCCGACTGCGAAATCTCCACCACGACAGTCCTCGGAAAGGCTGCCGAGGTCGAGTTCAAGGCTACGGGCAAGCAGATTCTGAAGCCGGGCTGGAAAGTCGTGTTTTCTGGTCAGGAGGCTTCTGCGGAGGGGAGTTCCGCTGAAGGTTCGCAACAGGATGAGGGCGGACAGGAAAATGCCGTGCTTCCGGATTTCAGGGAAGGGGAGAGCGGCCCGCATGAACCTGTCCTGAAGGAGACGTGGACGACTCCGCCAAAGCCATACACGGAGGCGACGCTCCTTCGGGCAATGGAGACTGCAGGCAAACTTGTGGACAATGACGAGTTGCGGGATGCCCTGAAGGAAAACGGGATAGGCCGTCCTTCGACACGTGCGGCAATCATTGAGACGCTGTTCAAGCGCCATTACATAAAAAAGGAGAGAAAGAGCCTCTATCCGACGGAGACCGGAAAGGAACTCATCGGGCTCATCCATGAGGAACTCCTTAAGAGCGCTGAACTTACGGGCTTGTGGGAGAAGAAATTGAGAATGATTGAAAAAGGGACTTACGAGGCCGGTGCATTCATTGATGAGTTGAAGGCGATGGTTCGGGAAATCATAATCCAGGTCTTGTCGGACAATTCTGTACGGTCTTTTTAGTCATGTCGAGCTTGTCGAGACATCTGCAAATTGAACGAGCAGCTCCCTCCGCTCCGGTCGGGACGACAGAAGAACAGTCAGGCAAAGCCGCCTCTGCGGTCCTCGCTGCGCTGCGGAGGCAATCGGCTTCACGGCTTTCGCACGCTTGCCGTCAGCCTGTTGTCCCGACTGCCAAAAAGAGAGGGTGACTAAAAAAGGAGAAATTTCAAGCGTAACGCAGAAAGTACCCTTTTTTAGTCACCCTGCCTGTAGTTTTGATGACCTTGTAATAATAATTATGCAGTTATTATTGCTGTCTTTTGTTATACCACGCCCTGTGCCATCATTGCGTCGGCTACCTTGATGAAGCCTGCAATGTTCGCTCCCTTGACATAGTTGACATACCCGTCAGGCTCTGTACCGTATTTGACGCAGGCAGCGTGGATGTCATCCATGATTCTGTGGAGGTTCTTGTCCACTTCTTCAGGCGTCCATTTGAGCCTTATCGAATTCTGCGTCATTTCCAATCCTGATGTGGCAACGCCGCCTGCGTTGGATGCCTTTCCAGGGGAGTATAGGATTCTGGCATTCTGGAATACGGCGATGGCTTCAGGGGTTGACGGCATGTTTGCGCCTTCTGCCACGCAGATGCATCCGTTTGCGACAAGAGTCTTTGCCTCTTCCTCATTCAGTTCGTTCTGTGTTGCGCAAGGCAGTGCGATGTCGCATTTTACGCCCCATGGACGCTGGTTTTCGTAGTAGGTAGCACCCGGATATTTCTTTGCATATTCCTTGATTCTGCCGCGGATGACGTTCTTGAGCTCCATTACGTATGCGAGTTTTTCGGCATCGATTCCGTCCGGATCATATACATAGCCGTTGGAATCGGAAAGGGTCACGACCTTTGCCCCTAACTGGATAGCCTTTTCTGCAGCGTATTGTGCCACGTTCCCGGATCCTGATATGGCTACAGTCTTGCCTTCGAAACTGTCTCCCTTTGTAGCCAGCATGGCGGAGGCGAAATAACATGTGCCGTAGCCTGTCGCCTCGGGACGCAGAGGGCTTCCGCCCCAGTTGAGTCCCTTTCCGGTAAGGGTGCCCGTGAATTCGTTGCGCAGACGCTTGTACTGGCCGAACATGAAGCCGACTTCACGTCCGCCCACTCCGATGTCGCCTGCAGGAACGTCTGTGTCCTGGCCGATATGTCTCTGGAGTTCGGTCATGAAACTCTGGCAGAATCTCATGACTTCATTGTCGGACTTGCCTTTCGGATTGAAGTCTGAACCGCCTTTTGCGCCTCCCATAGGAAGGGTGGTGAGGCTGTTCTTGAAGGTCTGCTCGAATGCGAGGAATTTCATGATGCTCAGGTTCACGCTCGGGTGGAAACGGATTCCTCCCTTGTACGGACCTATGGCGCTGTTCATCTGCACACGGTAGCCCCTGTTGATTTCGACTTCTCCTTCGTCGTTGATCCACGGTACCCTGAACATCACGACCCTTTCCGGCTCTGCGATGCGTTCGAGAATCTTCATGTCCATGAGGTAAGGGTGTTCGACAATGTACGGTGCGATGCTTTCCACCACTTCCCGTACGGCCTGGTGAAATTCCTTTTCACCGGGGTTCCTGGCGATGATGCCCGCCATGAACTCATCTACGTACTTTTGGGCAAAATGTTCCATGTCTTAAAAATTGTTTGTCAAGTTCATTTTCTACAAAATAAGCAATAAAAAAACATAAATGCAAGCCTTCAGCGTTGCCGGATCGTGGTCCGCATGAGCCGGAATGTAAGTGTCGGAGCGTTGATTTTTTTGTTGCCGGCAGAAAGGACAAAAAACCGCTTACAATCCGTAAGCGGCATAAAAATCAGCGGTTAAAAATTATAATTTCAGATTATTTTTCTTCTTGTTCCTTCTTTTCTTCTTCGAGCCGTTTCCTGTACGCATCGAGCCGTTTCCTCCAGATTGCCTTGCGTGCCTTGTCTTCGGCGGCCTTTCTGGCGTTGTATTCTTCCATTTTCTTTTCGAGATAGTTGTCTGCCATGATTCTTCAATTTTTGGAGATACAGCCGTTTTGCAGGATTTCGTCCTTCATCTGCTGGAATTCCTTGAGCCATGTGCCGTATATGTCGTAAAATTTAGCGAAGCGTTTGCTGTATGCGATTCCTTTGTCCATGTATGGAACGGCCTTGTCCGGTTTGCCGGAGGCTTCGTACAGAAGTGCGAGATTCCAGAGAGGGGAGAGAATATGAGGCGGGGTTTCGAATTCGTCGTCGTATGAGTTTTCGTACATTTCTGCGGATTTCTCGTACATTTCCGCCGCTGCGGCGGTGTTTCCGTCTTTATCTGCAGCAATTCCGGCTTTAAGGAGCAGTCCTGCGAGTTTGAAGCTTGTGAGCGACAGCGGGAATTTTGCGCTGACGGCGGAGAGCCTGGCGAATTTTTCCTTTGTGAGCGGCATGTCGAAAGTGAGGTCGGCGTCGGAGGAAAAGATTTCCGCCATGAGCCGGTCTTCGGAAATGGCGTTGTCTTCGAATTCGTAGTATTTGCCGAAGATGCGCTTCACGTCGGCGATTTTACGGTATATGTGCCTTGCCTCCTCCAGTTCTCCCATGCCGATGCTTTTCATCATCATGGCTTCGCCGTCTTCGATGAAGCCTTCTCCGAGCAGCCTGAAACTTTCGTCCGTTTCCTTGCAGACGGTTTCGTAGATTTTGTCAAATTCTTGAATTTCCATGATTTATAAGGATGTGGCAGGTGAAAAGAGTCCGTAGAGGCGGGCGTCGATGCTGTCGGTTATGGATGAAAAGTCTTCGGGATTGTTCTGGAAGTCAAGGTTGTCCGTGTCGATTGTGAGCACCGGTCCCTTGTATCTGGCAATCCATTTTTCGTATTTGTCGTTCAGTCCGGAGAGATATTCGAGGCTGATTGACTTCTCGTATTCGCGTCCACGTTTCTGTATCTGGCTCACAAGGTGCGGAACTGATGACTTGAGGTAAATCAGCAGGTCAGGGAGTTTCACCAGGGACATCATCAGTTCGTAGAGGTCCATGTAGGTGTTATAGTCCCGCTCCGTGAGGTTTCCCGATTCGTAGTTGTTCGCCACGAAAATCTGCACCCCTTCGAGGATTGTCCTGTCCTGGATGACCGTGCCCTCGAAACTCTGCACGTCGAGGATGTCCCTGAACCTCTTGGCGAGAAAATAGACTTCAAGATTGAATGACCACCTGTGTATGTCGCTGTAATAGTCTTCGAGGTATGGGTTGTATGTGACTGCCTCATATTTCGGCGTCCAGCCGTAATGTTCGGCAAGCATCCTCGTGAGGGTGGTCTTGCCGCTTCCTATGTTTCCTGCTATTCCTATGTGCATGTTTTTGTCTCGTTCCTGGTTGCAGCCGCTAATTTAGCAATTTTTGCGGATTTATGGACTGCGGCGGTTTTTGCCGGCTTCGGATTTATGCTCTCAGAGTCCTGAAACGCAGGAATTTTCGTAATTGATTGAAATGCGTCGGAATGACATTATGAAGTCTGCGCCCAGTGAGCCGGAGAACAGCTGGCTGCTTCCGTGGCTTTCAGGAATGACCTCTGTGCCGTGCAGGGTGACGCATTTGTCTCCGAGCGAGAATTGGAATTCGGGAAGGGTGACTACCTTGACGTCTGCCATGCCTCCGAATCCGCCCCTTGCGGAAACATGCGGTTCAAGCCCTTCTATGGCATCCGGGAACTTGTTTGCAAAGTCATTTCCGAGGTCTGATTTCACGTTTCCCGTGTCAAGTGTGATGTCGAAAGGTTTGCCTTCATAACAGATTTGCAGTTTCGGCGTGTTGGATGACATGTACATGTTCGGAGTCCCTTCGGAAATGCGGTAAGGAAATATGAATTTTCCTGATTCATTGTCGATTATGGTCTCTTTGACATCCCTGATGAAATGGTAGCCGAGGACTCCGTCGAATGTGAACACCGAGTCGATTCCCGTATTTGCAGGGGCGACCATGAAGACAGGGTTACGGCAGATGATTTCTCCGATTTTCATCGAATCTGCGACTGCAAGCTTTACATAGCCTATTGACATGCCCGAGACGGGGATTGAGTCGGCGACAATCGTGAGCCCTGCTTCTTCTGCGTATGTTTCGGACACGAAATTGCCGAATGAGCAGCCTGTGTCGAAGATGAAGTTCCTGGTTATTCCGTTCACTTCAGCCGGGATACAGAGGTGGTTTCCTCTGCCTGCCTTTGTGACGGTCATCGGCACTTCCACATCGTAAGCCGGTCGTTCTATCTTGTGTGCAGGTGTGCCGGCAAGGGCTTTGCCGATTTTTTCAATGAACATGAAACTGTAGAGGGATTCGAACGGGAGAGAGCCTTTGAGGGCGTTTACGAGGTCTTCTCCTGCTTTTCCGGCTTCTGCGTAATCGCCCATGTTCAGGAGGTTCATTGCCCTGAGGGCTGCCAAGCCGATTGAGGTTTCCGGTCCGAGGGCTTCCTGATGAAACTGCAGAAGGCTGTCCAGGGCGGTTGCCGCATCTTCGAGCCTGTTGAAGCTTATGCCTAACTGCGATTCAGCCAGGAGGTTGAGCATTTCCATGCTGGTGGAGTCCTTGAGTTTCGGGTATTCTTCATGCAGCTGCAGCATGTCGCCGTTTCCGACGAGTTCGGCAATCCGTGCGTCTGCATGTGTCTGAGCATTGGCATTTATGCAGGCTGCAAGTGCTGCGATTGTCAGTATTATGAGCTTTGTCGTTTTACGTATCATTTTTGAACATTTATGCTATGTGCAATGGGCGAATGTAGGAAGAAATTTTCATCATTAATTATTATTTTTGCATATTTACTTTTTGCTTATTTGCGGCCGAGGCATGTCGGGTTGGGGCATGTGATGCCGGGATTTGAATTTTTGAAGTATGTATTTGCTGAATGAAGATACTATATGTGCTCCGGCGACGGTGCCGGGGACTGGTGCTGTTTCCGTGATAAGGGTGAGCGGTCCAGAGGCGTTGAATGTGGTGTCGGGGCTTGTGAAATGTGCTCCCGGCAGGGAGATAGCGTCAGCTCCGGGGTATTCTGCACGTTTCGGAAGGATATTTTCGGAAGACGGGGGATTGCTTGACGAAGTGATTGTGACGGTTTTCAGGGCTCCGCATTCATATACGGGGGAGGATTCTGCTGAAATTACATGTCATGCGTCAAGGTATATCGTGGACAGCATAATGCTGCTTCTCATGGAGGCTGGTGTGCGTTCGGCTGCGCCTGGAGAGTTTACCCGAAGGGCATTTTTGAACGGGAAAATGGACCTTGTGCAGGCTGAGGCGGTGGCAGACCTGATTGCGTCGGAGAATGCGAATGCACATAGGGTGGCATTGAGCCAGATGAAGGGCAACTTTTCTTCCGAATTGAAGAAAATGAGGGCGGAACTCCTTAATATTGTGTCCCTTATGGAACTGGAGCTGGATTTCAGCGAGGAAGAGGTGGAATTTGCTGACAGGTCGGAACTTGCTGCGCTTGTGGACGGTGTGACGGCTCATATTGACGGTCTTGTGTCGTCGTTCAGGGTAGGCAATGCAATCAAAAACGGTATTCCTGTGGCGATTGCGGGGGCGACGAATACGGGCAAGAGCACGCTTCTGAATGCGCTTTTGGGTGAGGAGAGGGCGATTGTGTCTGATATTCACGGGACTACGAGGGATACTGTGGAGGAGACGATGAATGTGGACGGGCTGCAGTTCAGGTTTATTGATACGGCTGGAATCAGGGAGGCGGAGGATGTCGTGGAGCGTATCGGTATCGAACGGACTTTCAAGAAGATGCAGGAAGCGCAGGTGATTTTGGGTGTGGTGGATGTATCACGTCAGCGGAAGGAAGTTGTGGCAGAATTCCGGAATTTGGCAGGGCGTTATGAGCCTGGGACACAGAAGTTTCTGCTGGTGCTGAACAAGGCTGATTTGCTTGCGGACGGGGAGATTGAGGCGCTGCTGGATGAATTGGGGATTGGTGAGGGACTTGTGAGGAATGTTTCAGATAGTGATGCTGGAAATGGGGTGGCTTCCGGTCTTGGCGGTTCTGTCGGGTTTACGGGAGAGGTGACTTCTGATGCTTTGCTTGGGGCAGGAGCTGGCGTTTGGGGCAGCGACGGGGTCGGAAAATTGTCGGGCTGCCCGTATGTGCTGATTTCGGCGAAGAGGGGAGAGGGCATCGATGTCCTGAAGAAGGCTTTGGCGGAAATGTGCGCCGAGTTCCGGGCTGGGACAGATGCCGTCCTTGTGACCAATATGCGCCATATAGAGGCACTTACGAATGCACGGGAAGCATTGTCAAGAGTAAAGTCCGGGCTTGCGGACGGCATCCCGTCAGACCTTGTCAGCCAGGATGTCCGTGAGGCTGTCTATCATCTCGGCTCAATCGTCGGCGAAATCTCCACCGACGAGATCCTCGGCCAGATTTTCGGGAGGTTTTGCATCGGTAAGTAATATAACTAATTAATTGTCAGAAAATTATAATGCATGAAAAACTAAAATACTGGCGGAAATCACTTAAATAACGTCAGT
>CALVDU010000104.1 GCA_944326375.1 uncultured Bacteroidales bacterium
CACTTCCATTCCCCTCTGCAGCCCGTCCGTACTGTCCATCGCTACAGTCCTTACCGTGTCTTCCCCGATATGCTGCTGGACCTCCACTATCAACTGCCTTCCGTCCTTCTTCCTGATGACCATCGCATCATGTATTCTCGGCATTTCCCTTGCCGTATCTTCTCCGGAAAAGTCGAAATACACGTCTACGACCGGTCCGATTACCTGTGAAATACGTCCTGATAATCTTGCCATGTCCTATGATAATTTTACAATCGTCGCCCCATATTGAAAAAAACATGCCAGAACACTCCTGCAGGCCCTTAAAAAAAGCCTGCAGGAGCATTAATGACAAATATTGGGAGGTTTTGGACAAAGCATGCCTCCCCGATCAGCTTTCTGTAAAGGGCGACTGGCTGTATGCATTCAACAAGGTTTCCAAATCCCGTGTACGGCAGCCGCAGGTGTCAATATAGAAAAATTCTCCCTTGTGAGAAACAAGGGCCTCTCCTTTGTAGAAATTTGAAGCATACTCGTATATCGCGGGTATCTGCAACTGCCCGTCAGCATTGAGATATCCGTATTTCATGCCGATGGCCCCATATCCCGTACGTCTGCTGTCATCATCACTTATGCCTACCGTAGCGAGCCCGTCAATGAACTCTCCGGCCTCGTCGAACACATGTCCGGTAATCGGTTTTTCGCTCTTGTCGGCATATCCCCATTTGACATTATGTCTTGCCCTGCCGGAAATTCCCGAAGCAGTGTAGCCTGAACTGAATTTTCTTACGTACAAGTACTGTCCCACTTTCTCGCTTACGGCAATTCCTGCTGAAGGCCAATGGCTCATCCTGTATTCGACTTCGTCCGCCTTTTCATGAAGACCCTTGCGGCGGAGCAGATTCAGGTATTCCTGACAGTTGATGTCGTCAATTCTTGCAAACCTTTCAGACTCCGGCATGGGATGCCTGGACACAAACTCGAAATACTCGCCCAGCAGAGCCAACTCCCTGTCTTCATATCCCGACAAAGAGTAACAGTACCGAAGTTCATTGACAAAGAAACGGGCCTCGCTGACAGGATTTAAGGCAAGCATGAGCCTGCTGCACCTGTAGGCCTTCTCGAGAAATTCTATCTTCCTGTTTGCATGACCTGCATTGGAAAGCCATGCAGCAAGGCGATCCAATGCCTTGATCTCCTGTTCTGACGCCTTATAAAAATCAAGAAGGTGTTTCTGATATAAAGTCTTTGGCATGGAAATATAGTGGTTCAGGGCCATGTCGGCTCCGGCAAGCAGTTCCTGGAGCGCCTCGTCATCCCTGCCTTCCAGCCTCAATGCATTGGCCACGTTCAGATATTTGGAGACCAGCATATCCAATTCCTCTACGGTCCGGACGGAATATCCCTGCAGGAATGTCTCCAAATCCTTCTTGGATGACTCTACGGAAACGGCTTCCTTATTCATGGAGGCAGCCTCGTCCGCTTCAGCCCTTTTCTTCTCGTCGTATTCCTTATAGTATTTCGACCAGTCTACCCTCGGCCTGCATTCGGGAAACCGGAGATTCATGCCATATTCTCCGAGAATTCCGTTCATTTTGCTTCTGAATTCATCGGAATAGAAATATTCGTCCTCGAGTTCGTCCTTTATGCCTTCCGTCAGCCTCTGTCTCTCCGACTCCCCTGCAATGGAAAACAGGACTCCCATCTCTCCGGCACATCCGAGCCATCTCCGTTCGCCTTCTGCGACAAAATCTTCAGTCCTTTCTCCATAATACGAACCATATTCGGAATGAGGGATTTTACAATACCGACTGAAAATTGAGAATATCTGCCATATTCTGTGTCTCGGTATGAAATCTGTCCCATACAAGGTCCTGTTGGACATATAAACATCAAGGAAATCATCATGTACGGCTTCTGCCTCCCTGTATTCGTGCTCCATATACCTTATGCAGAACCTTTCTTGCTGAAGGAACAGATAATTGGAGAAAAGGTAACAGTCATTGCATCTGAAAGATTCCTGTGGCAGATTGCCGATACATGTTTCAATCAGGCCGAGCATGTAATCTTTGCCAAGATGCCGTTCCAGGCTGTCATTCACAAGATTGTACAACAGGGCTTCAACAGGCGAGAATTGCATGGCATAATCCGAGACAAAAGAGCCGGCAAATGATATCAGCCTGTCCTTTGACAGCCCTTCGTCAAGCAATGAAGCGACATATTCCCCCAAATCGGAATCGGAAGAATCCATGATATCCGCAAAAAGTGCCGTATCACCCAATTCTATGGTCTGAGACAAGAGTTCCTTCATCGAATCTCCAGACCCGCCCAACGAAAGAAGCACTGACGCATACTTTTTCCTGATTTGCATGAGCATGTCGCCGTCCTGGGAAAGTATTACCTTTTTGAGGATTGCATGCCCCAATGTCCACCTTCCTGTCAACGGATTTTGCCTGAAAAACTCTCTCATCCATCTTGCGAATCCGGAAAATTCCAGTTCATCCCATGAGTCTTCACACAGAAGGGCGAGTTCCGCTTCCGAGACGCCGGTAACGGTAATGGCCGAGGCATACAGGCTTGTCCTGACCACGTCAGCATTGAAATACGAGCAGCTCAATCCGATGTATTGCCGGAAAAGGGACTCCGGTTCGGAAGCAAACCCTTCGATAAGATGCTCAAGGTATGAGTTTATCTTTACGTCATCACGTTCGAAAGGCTCGTTGTTGATTGCCTTGAAGTCTTCGTCTCCCATCTCATCGAGTATGGATAGCGCCATGCGCAGCCACAGGGGCGATATATGGGACGGATATCCGTCATCACGCCGCTTGTCAAGCAGTGCCGCAAGTATTTTCGGGGAAAGTTCCTTCACCGAAACTTTCAAGGCATGATTGACCAGCTCCTCTGCCTCGTCACGGGAAAACATGTCCATGTCAACGAGTCTGTATGCCGGCGAGGCATTCACGAATTCCTCCACATGGCCGGGCAATGTCGTACATACAAAAGGAAGATAGCCCGGAATGAACGACAATGTCTTCAGCTGTTCTTCGTCATTGGTAAAGACGTCAAACCTGAAACTGTCGTATGAGTCAATCATGGAGACAATCCGATAGCCCTTCGAACCGAGCCGCATGACCAGGTTGTTCAGCCTGGCAAATTTTTCCTTCAGGTCCAATGTGGCGTCCGCCGTCTCTCCGGCAATGTCCGACAGACGGGCAATCCACCTGTCAAGCATCTTTTCAGGATTGACCGAAGCCGCAGTAAGGCCTGCAGAATGCCCCAGAACCACAATTTTTTCGTTTTCAGGCCTATGCGTCAGATCGTAGTACACTTTGCTGAACACAGAACTTTTCCCGCATCCGGAAAAGCCTGACAGAAAATATCCGTTTGCCCTGCCTGTGCCTGTCGGATCAAAATTCAGCAGAAAGTCAGTAATGGACTGCACGACACGCTGGCGTCCGCAGAAGCCGTTTGTGCGCTGTATAACAAAAGCTTCCAAGGCATTCTGCTCATATTCTTCGGACGTGACGCCGGAATCCGAAACATTGCTCTCAAGAATGTCACTGACGAGAGCATTGTATACCTTCTCCCCGAAATCCTGAAGGCCGGAAATGGCATTTGAACCGCTGTCCCACGACACGTCGTAATGGAAAAGATTGTCGGCTTCGCCGCCAGATGTGCACATTTCCGAAATCTTCCGCTTCAATGATTCCGACTTCGAAACGAGACGTGGCTCCGCATCAAGATAAATCTTCCGGTATTCTTCAGGAATTGTGGCATACACATCGGGATTTCTGAAAAAGAAGAAACTGTGCCGGAAAACATCGGAATTGGCCAGAGCCCCGAACAGTATTTCAATTTCCGTGACGCTTTTTCCGCTGACGTCATGCAATAGCCTCCTGTCTTCGTCAGAAAGGGCATTTACAAGCCTTCCTACCCTGTCCTCTGCAGGAATCCACCCGTATCTGCCGCCGAGCAGACCGATGAAATATGGCCTGTCACGGCTGATGGCGTCAAGACAGACATGAAGGACCTTTTCCTCCCGTGCGACTTCATCTTCTTCGCTCGTGTCTATTCCCCAGCGCAAGTCGGTCATGTTCACGGTAATGCCGTATGGCAAAAGTTCCTCCTGCAGCCTTGGCAATACATGCTTCTTCAGATGGTCCCTTTCAGCCTGCATATCCCTGAAGGTGCTGCTGACAAAAATGTTGATGTGTCTGTGTATCATTATATCCCTGAGAAGAAGGAATGGATGTCATTAAAAATGTTCAGTGCATTGAGTAAAAATGTTCAATGACACTTACAAAAATATGCAGAATGCCGGACAAAAGCAAACGAACATCACGGCATCAATAAAAAAAGGAGAGACCGTCTCTTCCGGTACGGTCTCTCCTACTTGAATTGTCGAAGACTGAATGGTTTACCACTCAAGAATCTTCCTGAAGTCGTATGCTTCAGGGTTCGGAACGTAGGCTTTGGCAGCCTCGTAGTCCTCCTCGGTGATGTAATGTGCGATGTACTTGTAGTAGTTCTGTGCAGTACCGGCGTTGATGTCCACAACCCTCGGCGGAATCTTTCCTGTCTCAGGATCCTGAAGATCCGCAAGATAGAGCGGAGACACGTTGCCGTATGCGTCCACATACACCATGCAGCCCGTCTTGCCCTCGCTGAAAAGCTGATATACGCCCATTGCGAGTTCAGTGCAATAAGTGAGGTCGTATGCGATAGGATCCTGGCAACGAACGTCATAGCCGATTTCCACAGGACGGCTCTTCACCTTGATACCGATTTTCTTGAATTCCTTTTCGAGGAGGTCGTTGAAGAGCACAGCCTTTGAAATCTTGCCGAGTTCAGGATGTCCGTGCTCGTCGTAAGTGAAATGGATTCCTGCGTCAGCAGCTTCCTTTGCGACTCCTGCGTCATGGAAAAGACCTTCCGCAGCCACGATTGTACCATAGTTCACGCCCATGATTTTCCTCTTGAGGATTGCGGAAATCGAAAGCCTGATAATCTTGTCAAGGCTGATTGCAGTCTTGTTGAACATTTCAGGAATTATGGTCATAGGGCAATGCGTAGCCTCTCCGATTCCGAGTGCAAGGCTTCCGCAGGTACGTCCCATAGCCGAAATGATCAGCCAGTTGCCAGAAGTGCGTGCGTCCTCGTAGATTGTCCTTGCAAGGTGAGCGCCTTCGTTCTTCGCCGAGTTGTAGCCGAAAGTCGGAGTGTTTGCAGGAAGAGGAAGGTCGTTGTCGATTGTCTTCGGGCAGTGGATGTTTGCAATCGGATAGTTCTTTGCTGCAAGAAACTTTGAAATCCTGTTTGCAGTAGAAGCCGTATCGTCGCCTCCGATTGTCACAAGCAATTTGATATTGTTGTCCTTGAAAAGGTCAAGGTTGAAATTTTCCTCGAAGTCCTTGTCGGTCGGCTTGAAGCGGCTCATTTCAAGGTAGGAGCCACCCCTGTTGAAATAACGGTCAGCCTTGAAGAAATCAAGGTCTTCTGTCCTGGCATTCTTGCTGAACAGGCCTGAATATCCGCCATGGAGTCCGATTACCCTGTATCCCTTTGAAAGGAAAGTCTTTGCCACACTCATCGAAACAGAATTCATTCCCGGAGCAGGGCCGCCTCCGCAAAGAATGATAATTGCATCTTTCATAATACCTTAATACTTTAATTGTAAATATGTTTGATTAATCAGTCCTTCAATCGGTCTGCAAAATTATCGAATTTCATCAAAAAACCACGAAAAAAATCGTTAATTTTGTAAATTATTTCGTTTTTTAACGTGGAACATAAACAGGCAGAAATACGCATAGCGGAACTCCGCAAAACAATCTCGGAGCACAGCAGACGATATTACGAGGAAAACGCCCCCGTAATAAGCGACTACGAGTTCGACATGCTCATGAAGGAACTCGAATCGCTCGAAAGGGAATACCCTGACCTCGTCACCCCTGACTCCCCTACCCAAAAGGTCGGCAGCGACATCAGAAAGGAGTTCGAGCAATATCCGCACAAATACCCCATGCTCTCGCTAGGAAACACCTACGACATCTCCGAAGTCGAGGCATTCGCCGAAAGGGCGTCAAAAGGTCTCGGGGGAAAGCCTTTCACATACTCCTGTGAACTGAAGTTCGACGGCACGGCAATCTGTCTGACATACCGGGAAGGGAAACTTTTCAGGGCGCTTACAAGGGGGGACGGCACGGTCGGGGATGACGTCACGGCAAACGTACGTCATATATCCAACATCCCGCAGACCCTGAAAGGGAGCGGCTGGCCCGGCGAATTTGAAATCCGCGGCGAAATATACATGCCGTACGAAGCCTTCGACAGGCTCAACGCCGAAAGGCTAAGGGACGAAGACCCTCCGTTCGCCAACCCGAGGAACGCAGCTTCCGGCTCTCTTAAACTCATAAATCCGTCAGAAGTCGGACACAGAGGGCTCGAATGCACATTATACCACATTCTCGGAGAAAACCTGCCTTTTTCCACCCATTCGGAGGCACTTGACGCAGCCGCATCATGGGGACTCCCCGTTTCGGACAAAAGACGGACATGCAAAAGCACCGAAGAAATAGAAGAATACATAAATTACTGGGATACAGAGCGAAAAACACTTCCGTTCGCAACTGACGGAGCCGTAATAAAAATCAACGAACTGAATTTCCAGAAGGAATTGGGTTACACTGCGAAATTCCCGAGATGGGCAGTTGCATACAAGTTCAAGGCGGAACATGCGCTCACGAAACTCCTCTCCATAGACTACCAGGTCGGACGTACCGGTGCCATCACACCTGTTGCCAACCTCGAACCGGTGCTCCTGTCCGGAACAGTCGTCAAAAGGGCATCCCTGCACAATGCCGAACAGATGGATCTCCTTGACATCCGCATAGGAGACTACGTATATGTGGAAAAGGGTGGTGAAATCATACCTAAAATTACCGGTGTGGAACTCGACAGACGCACTTCCGACACCGAAAAACCGGTATTCCCTGACAGATGCCCCGACTGCGGGACACTTCTGGTCAAGGACGAAGGAGAGGCAAAGTCATTCTGCCCCAACACAACAGGCTGCCCTACCCAGATAAAGGGCAAGCTAGTGCATTTCCTCTGCAGGAAGGCCATGAACGTGATTGCCGGGGATGCGACGATAGAACAACTGTTCAGCCTCGGTCTCGTGCGCAGGCCTTCGGATTTCTACGCTCTCGTCAAGAGCGACCTGCTCAGGCTTGAGGGATGGAAAGACCGCTCTGCGGAAAGGTTTCTCGACAGTCTTGAGGAATCAAAGAAAGTCCCTTTCGGCAGGGTTCTGTTCGCACTGGGCATCAGATACGTGGGAGAAACCACGGCAAAATCACTTGCTGCGCATTTCGGCAACATCGACAATCTCATGGCAGCGGACAGAGAATCCCTGCTCGAAGCTGCTGACATAGGAGAAGTGATTGCGGACAGCATACTCAGATACTTTTCCTCGGATTCGTCAAAGGAAGAGATAGAACGCCTCAAGAAGGCCGGACTTCAGTTCTCCATGGATGCAAAAGAAACACAGATGTCGGATGCCCTTTCCGGAATGACCATTGTAATTTCCGGCAACTTTTCTGTTTCCCGTGATGAAATAAAACATCTTATACAACTCAATGGCGGCAAGAACAGTTCTTCCGTAAGTTCCCGCACGACCTTCCTGCTCGCAGGCTCGAAACCGGGGCCGGAAAAAATAAAAAAGGCGGAAAGCCTCGGCGTGGAAATCATCAGCGAAGAGAGGTTCCGTTCGATAATCGCTTCGGGGCTGGAGCATCCTGACGGAACAGGCCAGGAACTGCCTGAAAGCACGGAAACCCAGGAAAGAATCCACAAGGACCTGACATTATTCTGAATTTACATAACACATATAAAATTACGGACACCAATATGACAGTAAACCTCAAAATCGGGGATATAGAAACCCTCGAACATACGGTAAAGGAAAACGAGACGGCAGATGCCATCTGCTCCGGCGAAATGCCTGTATTCTCCACTCCGATGCTTGTTCTCCTCATTGAGCACACGGCTTTCAACATGACAAAGAGAGCCGGGCATGAAACCGTGGGAACCGTCGTCAACATATCGCACTGCAAGGCCTGTCC
>CALVDU010000105.1 GCA_944326375.1 uncultured Bacteroidales bacterium
CCATTGAAATCAACACCAAGACATATCAGGACTACAAGGGGCGCACGCCTGTTCTCGACAAGGACATCCTGCTCAGGTTCAAGGAATTGGGCGGAGAAGCAATCAGTCTCGGCTCGGATTCGCACGACCCCGGGAGGGTAGGACACAGGTTCAGGGAGTTCGAGGAGTTCGTGCAGGCGTGCGGGTTCAGATACCTTGCACACTTCGAAAATCGCCGGCTCGTTCAGGAGAAAATCTGACGGGCACCGTCTCGACTGCAGTTGTGCAGCCAACGCAGCAGACAGCCCGTTATCCCGCACCGGTCTTAATTGGCGACCTCGCAGATGAATTTTAACCTCACCAACCTCACCTCAAACTCATCATAATCAGGACCGAGCTCTTCCATGGCGGCGTCCAGGGAATCCGATTCGGCATCTTCCTTAAAATAAGAATAGATGTCATCGACAACGTCGTCATCCATGACCTGATTTATGTAATAGTCGATATTAAGGCGGGTACCGGAAAAGACGATGGCATCGATTTCATCCATAAGCTCATCCATGTCCTTGCCTATGGCAGAGGCTATGTCCTCGAACGGGAGTTTCCTGTCTATGCTCTGGATTATGAAAACCTTGTCGGCAGACTTGTTCACTACAGACTTTACGACAAAGTCATCAGGCCGTTCGATTTCATTTTCCTCGACATACTTTGCAATCAGTTCCAGAAATTCCTTGCCGTATTTCTTTGCCTTCCCTTCTCCTACACCCTGACAGGTCTTGAGTTCATCGAAGGTAACCGGATAGGAAATCGACATGTCTTCCAAAGAGGCGTCGCTGAACAGGATCCATGGCTGCAGATGCAGTTTCCTTGAAAGGTCCGAACGCAGGTCTTTCAGCATCGAAAGCAGGACAGGATCCCCGCCCCCGCCCCTGACAGGAGAAGAGGCCTCGTCGTCATCATCCTCCCCTTCGGCGAAATCCCGCTCTTCGGTCAGCATCAGGGCATAAGGCTCAGCAAGGAACTTGCGGCCGGCATCAGTGACAGAAATCAGACCGTATGACTCTATGTCCTTGTCAAGAAGATGCAGGACTATTCCCTGATGTATTACGGCACACCAGAACCTTACGGAATGCTCCTTGCCGGCCCCGAAAAACTCCAGTTCATCATGACGGTAGGACTTGATCATTGCGTTCGAAGTCCCGGCAAGGATATTGGCCAGGTGCTCCGTCTTGAAATGTTCCGGCATAGACTCCACAAGTTCTATGACAAGAGCCATTTCCTCGCGTCCGTCGAATTTCTTTTTAGGGTGGAGGCAGTTGTCGCATGCCCCGCAGTTGTCCTCAGGATAATCCTCTCCAAAATAATTCAGCAGCAGTTTTCTGCGGCACTGGTTCGATTCGGCGTATGCCACCGTCTCCAGAAGCAGCTGCTTGCCTATTTCCTGTTCTGCCACAGGTTTTCCCTGCATGAATTTCTCCAGTTTCTGGATATCTTTGTAACTGTAGAACGCTATGCAGGAACCGCCGCGGCCGTCACGTCCTGCGCGCCCCGTCTCCTGATAGTAACTTTCTATGCTTTTCGGGATGTCGTAATGGATGACGAACCGGACGTCAGGCTTGTCGATCCCCATGCCGAAGGCTATTGTAGCCACGATCACGTCAATTTCCTCCATCAGGAACTTGTCCTGGTTCTCCGCCCGCGTCTTGGCATCCAGGCCGGCATGGTATGGCAAGGCCTTGATCCCGTTGACGCCCAGAAGTTCCGCCAGTTCCTCAACCTTCTTCCTGCTCAGGCAGTATATTATCCCTGATTCCCCGGGATGCTGTTTCACGAACTTGATTATCTCCCTTTTCGGGTCAACCTTGTCCCTTATTTCATAATAGAGGTTCGGTCTGTTGAATGAAGACTTGAACACTTTGGCGTCGGTCATTCCGAGATTCTTCTGGATGTCGCTCTGCACTTTCGGGGTCGCAGTGGCCGTAAGGGCTATGACCGGAGCCTTCCCGATCTCTTCTATTATCGACCTGATACGTCTGTATTCCGGGCGGAAGTCATGACCCCATTCTGAAATGCAATGAGCCTCGTCCACAGCATAGAAAGAAATCTTTATCTCCTTCAGCAGAGCGATGTTTTCCGGCTTTGTAAGCGATTCCGGAGCCACGTAGAGAAGTTTGGTGGCCCCGGAAAGAAGGTCGGTCCTCACTTCGTTGGTCTGGGCCTTCGACAAGGATGAGTTAAGAAAATGGGCAATGCCGTCGTTCCCGGAAACGAATCCCCTGATTGCGTCGACCTGATTCTTCATCAGGGCGATCAGCGGAGAAATGACTATTGCCGTCCCGTCCATCACAAGAGCGGGAAGCTGATAGCAGAGGGACTTGCCTCCGCCGGTAGGCATCAGGACAAATGCATCGTTGCCGCCGACAAGATGCATGATGATTTTTTCCTGATCCCCTTTGAATGTGTCAAAACCGAAGAATTCTTTCAGTTTTGAATGCAAATCTGCCGAAGTTATGCCCATGACCGATTAAAATTATTCATCTAAGTTAGTCATTATTTTTCTGTATCAAATATTTTTGTGGCAGTTTTTCTATTAATCATTTTTCTATCTTTGTAAGATATATCAGGATTTCAGCCAACCATACATAATTCAGCACATAGTGGAAAACAGATCCAGACACACGGAAAGCCGGGGAATGCTCCGGACCTTAAGTTCAGTCCTGCACAATGAAACAGCATCCGGAATCCTCCTGATTGTCTGCGCAGCGGCAGCAGTCCTCCTGGCCACGCTTCCCGGAGGCGGGTGGTTCGACAGGTTCTGGGAAAACGAAATCGGACTGCAATTCGGAGACTTATCGTTCGGCATGAGCCTGAGACTGTGGATCAACGATGCCCTCATGGCAATATTCTTCCTGGTGGTGGGACTCGACATAAAGCGTGAAATGCTTGAAGGCCATCTGCATTCCCTGAAACGCTCCGCACTGCCTGTCGCCGCCGCCATTGGAGGAATGCTCGTGCCCGCCCTGATATACACCGCCTTCAACCACGGCAATCCGGAAACCGCAGGAGGATGGGGAATTCCCATGGCCACGGACATCGCATTCGCCATCGGCATACTTTCCCTGCTCGACAAAAGGGTGTCGCCCGGCATCAAAGTCTTCCTGACGGCGCTGGCTATTGTAGATGACCTCGGTGCAATCATAGTTCTCGCCATCTTCTATCCGACGCACGCCATCCATTTCGACTGGCTGATTTATGCCGGGCTAATAATGTTGATGCTGGTCATGTTCAACAGGGCCAAAATCAGGAGAATATCCATGTACGTGATTCCCGGGCTCGCCCTATGGTACTGCATGTACAGGTCCGGCATCCACGCCACGATTTCCGGGGTTCTCCTCGCCATGACCATCCCGGCCAGACGCTCCGGGACGCGGGATGCCGACTCTCCCCTGCACACTCTGAAAAACAGCCTCGGGCCCGCAGTATATTTCATCATAATGCCTCTGTTTGCCCTTGCAAATGCAAATGTGGCCCTGAATTTCGACGCATTCGCATCGGGCATCCCGGATGTCTCGCTCGGCATATTCTTCGGGCTCCTGCTCGGGAAACCTGCCGGAATCTTCCTTTTCAGCCTGGCAAGCATAAAGTGCCGCCTGGCGGAAAAGCCGGAAGGGACGTCATGGGCACAACTTTTTGCCGCAGGAATACTCGGAGGCATAGGGTTCACGATGTCGATTTTCATAGACAATCTCGCTTTCGACTCGAAAGATCTGGCGGACATCGGGAAGATCAGCATCCTGCTCACGTCATCGATAGCCGCCGTGCTCGGACTGATCGTCCTGAGGCTTACAGGCAGCAGGAAAAGGAGTCCGTTTCAAAAAATGGACAAAGCATGTCCGGGTATCAAATAAATTTACGATATTTGCAGAATGTGTGTGCCCCGGCACGACAACAATTACGGAATACCAAAAATAAAATTATATTTTTTATGAAAACACTCAAATTCCTTTCCGCTGCGGCTGTCGCAGCACTCGTTGCAGTAAGTTGCGGCGGCAACCAGCCTGCGCTCACGGTCACCAATGAAGACGGCACGACCAAAACAGTCGAACTTCCGGGCAAGTCCCTTACCGACTCCGTAAGTTATCTCGTAGGTCTCAACTTCGGCTACTTCATCAAAGCCAACAATTTCGGGGAAGACCTCAACTACTCACAAATAAAGAAAGGAATGATGGACTTCATCACTGCCGACGGCAACATGAACGATCCTGAATTCAACGAACAGTTCGCCATAAGCCCTGACATGATGAACACCCTCTTCAACAAATTCATCACTGCAAGGCACAACTACGAGGCCGAGACCAACAAGCAGGAAGGCCAGGCATTCCTCGAAAAGAACAAGTTGAATGCAGGTGTTGTAGTTACCGAGAGCGGCCTCCAGTACAAGATTGTCGCAGACGGAAACGAAGTGAAGCCGGGTCCTCAGGACACTGTTTACGTACACTATAAGGGCACATTGATCGACGGCACCGAGTTCGACGCTTCAGATCCTGAAAAAGATCCGGTAAGGATGATCATGAACCGCGTAATCAAAGGTTGGACTGAAGGACTCCAGCTCATAGGTGAAGGCGGCGAAATAGACCTCTATATCCCTGCGGAACTCGCCTACGGCGAAAGAGGACAGGGCACCATCAGGCCGAACTCCACACTCGTCTTCAACGTGAAACTCGACAAGGTGAACAAGTTCGTCCCTAAGGAAGACAAGAACGACGCAAAGAAATCCAGATAACCATGTCATTGGAAATAGAAGGCAAAATCATCAGGAAACTGAATGTCCAGAAGGGGACATCCCAGCGCGGCGAATGGTCGAAACAGGAATTCGTCATCGAGTATCAGGAAGGCAACTATCCTTCACAGGTGTGCCTGAGCGTATGGGGAGCCGACAAGGTCAACGAACTGAACAACCATCAGATCGGCGACAAGGTCAAGGTTTCGTTCAACGCCAGCAGCCGTGAATACAACGGACGGTGGTATACCGACCTGCGGGCCTGGAGAATCGAGTCGGAGGCACCGGCTGCAGAGAACTACACCTCTGATTATACTCCGACAAAGGCTGAAGGTGCGGGCTCCACATATTCTCCGAACCCTACCGACGCCGCCAGCACGGGACATGGCTATTCCGCTCCTGCACAGGAAAGTCAGGAAGAGGACGACCTTCCTTTCTGACGGCACATGATGCCGGACACAGAAAAAAGAGGTGATCGAGACAAATCGGTCACCTCTTTTTGTTGCGGCCGTCGTTCCAGCCGAGCACATCAGAGAGGGTAAACCGACGACAAATCGAGAGCAGAAGCCGAGCGCAACGCAGCAAATTGCCCTCTATCACATTCCGAGCCAGCGGATAGACGGATCCCGCCTCCAATACGACAACTGCTTCTTCGCATATCGCCTCGTATTCCGCTGAATCAGTTCCACAGCCCTGTCCAAAGATATTTTACCGTCGAGATATTCGAAGATTTCCTCATACCCTACAGTGCGCAAAGCCGGCAGGTGACGGTATTTTTCAAGGGAACGCACCTCGTCCACAAGTCCTGCGGCGATCATTTCCGGCACACGCCGGTTTATCCTTTCATAAAGTTCTTCCCGAGGACGGCAAAGACAGACTTTTTCGATTTCAAAGTCTCTGTGCTTTACGGAGTTCGTCTTGAATGAAGAAAATGGTCGCCCCGTCATTATACAGACTTCCAAAGCACGCACCACACGCTGCCCGTTGCCGATGTCGATCGTATGGTAACTTTCGGGATCAAGACGGGAAAGGTCGAAACGGAGGGACTCCACGCCCTCATTTTTCAGCCGTTCCATAAGGGAAGCACGCAACTCGGCATCTGCAGGAGGGAAATCGTCAAGACCGTTGCAGACGGCATCAGCATAGAAACCAGAGCCGCCCGTCATCACGAGCACCTCATGTCCCTGAGCAAAAAGGTCATTGATGAGGGCAAGAGCCTCATTTTCATATTTTCCGGCGGTATATGGCTCGGTTACGGTATGTGAACGTATGAAATAATGCCTGACTGCGTTCAGCTGCTCTTCCGACGGCACCGCCGTGCCTATCGACATTTCCCGGTAAATCTGCCGGGAATCACATGAAATTATCG
>CALVDU010000106.1 GCA_944326375.1 uncultured Bacteroidales bacterium
ACTTGCTCCGCAGGCAGCCATCTTTCCGATGTATCTTTCAGCCTTGATTTCCTTTGCGGCGGTCAGGTAGTCCTGGATGTTGAGTCCGCAATAGTCTCCGGAAATCTGCTCCGTCCAGTCCTGTCCGAATGCTGTCGTGCCTCTCCTGTTGGGAAGTACCACCACATAGCCCTGGGCGGCCATGAGCCTGTAGTTCCATCTGTACGACCATCCTTGGCTCAAGGAACTTTGAGGACCTCCGAGGCATATCAGAATGGCCGGGTAAGTCTTTGTCTTGTCGAATTCAGGCGGATAGACCACCCATGTGAGCATTTCCTTGCCGTCCACCGTAGTGATGTGCCGGGCCTGTGTCTCGGGCATGGCGAGTTTGTCGAGGATATGGGCGTTTTCGCGTGTGAGCGGGGTTACGGTCACAGGATTGCCGATGATTTCGCATTCGGCTGGCAGGCTTTCGCTTTTTACGACGGCGTATGTGTCGCTACGGTTTTCGGAAACATTGTCCTCTGCGGAATTGTCTGCGTCTGCGTTTCCGGAGCCGATTTTTATGGACACGAGCTCGTCAGGGAAATTCATGCTGCACCAGTTTGCGAGCAATTCTGTGTCGCCGTCTTCATTCTCGGTTATGGCAAACGGTGAACCGAAGTCGTACCAGAGGTCGTCCCCGGTTATCCTCATGATCTTGCCGTCTTTGAGGGATGCTTTGAATATGCCCTGTATGCCTTCGGCGAGGGCGCTGAAATAGATTTCGTCGGACGAGTCCGTCCATACCGGAGCCGAGACGTTGTATTTGAATTCCCGGGTGAGTTCTCTGATGTCTGACGCCTTTGCCATGCCGCCGTCAAGGCTGATTGTCGCCGTCATGAGCCTGCTTTTGTCCGCCTCGTATCCGTCCCGCTCCATGCTCAGCCAGCATAGTTTTGTGCCGTCCGGCGACCATGCCGGGTCAGTGTCGTAGCCGCCGCCGTCGGTGACCTTTATGGTGTTTCCGTCGGATACCCTGTAAAGGTAGATTTCGGAGTTTGTGGAGAAGGCGTATTTCTTGCCCGTGAGTTTTTTGCATGAATATGCAATGAAGTTCCCGTCAGGGCTCCAGCAGAGCTGGTTTATGCCGCCGAACGGCTCTGCCGGCAGTTCATACAGTTCATTTTCTCCTGCCAGGATGTCTCTGGAGTTGCTCCGGCATATACTTTTGGCCTTGGCGGAGCCGATGGCAACGTCTGCGACGAAGGTGTGCGGGATTTCCTTTACCCAGTGGTCCCAGTGTCTGTACATGAGGTCGTCGGCCGATATGGCGTCGGATTTGTCAAGGTCAGGGTACAGGTCTGACGGCTTTTTCAGTGCGCTTTGCACTGTGCTCGTGTACATTATCCTGGTGCCGTCTGGCGAAATGGAGAATTCGGATATTCCGCCGGGGACGTCAGATACAGTGACTTTTTCCGAAATGTGCCATTCTCCTTTCCTGTATCTGACAGTTGCCGTATGGATCTGTCCGTCAGAGAGGTATGCTATCTTTTTCCCGTCAGGGCACCATCTTGCGTTGCTGATGCTTTTGCCGGAGGCGGTAAGCTGCTGCCTTCCGGTTCCGTCAGTGCGGCATATATATAGGTTGCCGCATGACTTGTTTTCCCGTATTGATGTATAGGATATGTTGTACAGTATGTATTTCCCGTCGGGGGACAGTTGAGGGTCCGAGACTTTCCCGAGCGAAAGGAGTATTTCGGGAGTCATTTCCCCATTTTCAATTTCAGGCTTAATTATGCCCACATAACCTTCTTCAGCCTTGTCCTTCATTACGCTGTTGCTCCTTTTTGTCAAAAATGATACGACATAGATCAGGCACACCGTAGCCGCCAGCCAGCAGATGACCTGCACCAAAATTCTGATTTTGCCCTTTTCCATATTGTGTTTCCTTTATTTTGCGGGATTGGTTGTGGAAGTGTATCTTGAGGCTGTTGCCCTTGCCATTTCAGCCAGTTTTTCCCTTACTTCGGGAGGGGAAAGCACTTCGAGGTTCGGTCCGTGCCCGAGAAATTCCAGATAGAGGCTTGTGTTCGGGGAGACGAAGATTCTGAATGTGGCAGAGCCTTCCTTGTCTGCTCCGGTTTCAGTTTTGTCTGCAGCATCCTCTTCGTGATGCCAGCCGGAGTTTGTGCCTGCGATTTCTTCCTGGCTGTGGTGCAGGGGCAGGTCACGGATATATGAGGCTTCCTTGCCATAGGCCTTGAAGATTATCGTCTTGCCTGGAGTGTCCGACAGATATGTCCCGAAAGAGGTGGCGAAAAGTCCGTCGACATCGAAATTTTCCGGCATCCTGAATTTTTCCTTCAGGATTTCAAGGGACTGGATTCTGTCGAGGGCATAGACCCTGCATGATTCCCTTTCTTCGGAATAACCGATCAGGTACCACCTTTGGGCCGATTCCTTTACTGCGTACGGACGGATCCGTACTTTTTCAGGATTCTGCTCCCCGTACCGCTTGTAGGTCATGGACAGGATGCTGTTGTCCTGCATCGCTCCCATCAGTGGCACGAGAAATTTCTTTCCTGAAGGGATTGTTTCGACGGAAACTCTGCCGGAGAGACGCTCCTTGCCGAGCGAAAGGATGTTGCTTACTGTGAAGGTGTCTATTATCCATGCGGTGCCGGAATCGGAGTCTATGGCGTCTTCGCCGTGGCGTATGAGATAGCGGTTTGTGCTCCTGTCGCATTCTATCGTGATGCCGAACACGGATTCTATCGCTTCCCTGTGGTTGTTGAATGTCCTGCGCGGGTATTCTGTGCCGAAACGGTTGTGCCATGCCTCCGAGATTTCCCCGAGAGACATGCCGCCTTCTCCGGCGGCAATCAGTTTCTGTATGAGCCAAATGTATTTGTTTAGCAGCCCTGGTCCCATGTATCGCACGATTTCGTGCCCAAAGATACGAATTTCTGAAAACTTTGCATCGGATTTGAAAAATCCGTACCTTTCATGGCTGAAAATTTTGAATGCTTATGAAAATAGTTTTTCTTGACGCAGCCACGCTCGGCTCGGACATTTCTTTGGCTCCGATAGAGAAATTCGGGGAACTCGTATGCTGGTCCTCTTCGACAAGGGAGGAGGCCCTGGAGCGTGCGGCTGACTGCGATGTGCTCATAGTGAACAAGGTAAAGGTGGACGCGGCATTGATTGATGCTGCGAAAAACCTGAAGCTGATATGCGAGGCGGCAACCGGTGTCAACAACATAGACATGGAGTATGCCGCCTCAAAAGGCATTCCGGTGAGGAATGTGGCAGGATATTCCACGGAAACTGTGGTGCAGACCACGTTCATGCACATGTTGAATCTTGTCGGCCGGCTTCCTTATTATGATAGTAAGGTCAAGTCGGGGGAATATGGCAGGAGCGGGCTTTTCACGGATGTGTCCGTGCCGTTCATGGAATTGTCGGGCAAGACTTTGGGCATAATAGGAATGGGCACGATAGGGCGCAGGGTTGCCTGCGTGGCTGAGGCTTTCGGTATGGAAGTGATCTATTATTCTACATCCGGAACTTCGCATTGTGCTGATTATCCGAGTGTTTCCCTTGAGGAGCTCATGTCGTCGGCAGATGTGGTGTCTGTCCATGCGCCATTGAATGACAGGACTGCAGGGCTGATAGGGGAGAGAGAACTTGCCCTCATGAAGTCTTCGGCAATAATTCTGAATATGGGCAGGGGAGGCATAGTGGACGAGGCTGCGCTTGCGGCTGCGGTTGATTGCGGGATGATTGCGGGAGCGGGGCTTGACGTGTATTCTGCCGAGCCGTTGCCTTCGGACAATCCTCTTATGGGAGTGCGGCACAAGGAGAGGCTGTCTTTGACTCCTCATACTGCATGGGCTTCGGTTGAGGCTAGGACAAGGCTTGTGGCCATGATAGCTGAAAATATCGCCAAAGGATTTTAATTTATTTATAATGAACATATTGGTAATTGTCGCCGTAGCGGTGGCAGCAGGGGCTTTGTCTGCGCTTGCCGTATTTTTGTCGTTCTCATCGAGGTTGAGGAGAAAGGATGCCGAATTGTCTTCAAAGGATTCGGAAATAGGTTCATTGAAAACACGGCTGGAAATGGAAACCGCAGCATTGCAGGCGAAGCTGGATGCGGAAACGGCGGCATTGAGGGCCAGGCTCGAATCCGAGACAGAATCGCACCGGCGTATTGAAAATGAGATAAGGCAGTCTGCGGAAGCGGCTCTGAATGAGGTAAAAAAGACACATTCTGAGACACTGACGAGGCAGATTGACGCTATGAAGTCCGCAATGAAGGCCGAGACTGATGAAATCCTGCGCAAGAGGGAAGAAGAACTTACCAAAAAGGCGCAGGAGGCATACGTCGCCATAACGGGCGGGCTCGAAAAGGACATGAAGAGCATGAGGGAGGCGTTCGAGTCCAACAAGAAGACGCAGACAGAGACTTCTTCTGCGATGAAGGAGAGCATAGCCAATGCCATAAAGAATCTTGAAGAAAGCACCAAATCCATAGGGAACAAGGCTGACAATCTGGCGGATGCACTCCGCGGACAGAATAAGATGCAAGGTTGCTGGGGCGAGACAATCCTTCAGAAACTTTTTGATAACGAGGGATTTATCGAAGGTGTGAATTATGACAAGGAAGTGACCTTGAGGGACAGCAGGGGAAATGTGCTGAAAAATGAGGAAAGCGGGGCGAAGATGCGACCGGACTACATTATCCATTTCCCTGACAACAATGACGTTGTGATAGACTCAAAAGTGTCGCTTGTGGCATTTTCGGATTACATACAGGCTTCGGACGAGGTGGCACGGAAAGAGGCTTCTGCGAGAAACCTTGCCTCCATAAACGAGCAGGTGCGGAAGCTCGCAGGCAAGAATTATTCTGACTATCTCGCTCCAGGGCACAAGATGCTTGATTATACGATAATGTTCATTCCGAATTATTCCGCCCTGCAGCTGGCATATGCCGAAGATCCTAACATCTGGAGAAATGCCTTCGGCAAAAATGTGCTGATAACTACGGAGGAAACGCTCATGCCGTTTCTGAGGATGATAACGATTGCATGGCGCAACACAGAGCAGGTACGCAATCAGGAGAAAATCATTGACGGTGCATCGAGGATGATTTCGCGGGTGGCTGACCTCGTGAAGAATTTTGAGATACTCGGAAAGAAACTGGAGGATGCGAGGACGTATTATGAGAAATGTGGCTCAAAGCTCAAGAATTCGGGGCAGAGCATAGTGAAGGCCGCAAAGGATGTGGTCAGTCTCGGTGTCCCTGATACAAAGGACAAGGCCGTGTCGACGATTGAAATGACGGATTCGCTGCCGGAATCCTCCGATTGACTTTTGGCGGTCATTCCGTGGCAGGCAGAGGTGCTATAGCGATCATTTCGGGATGATGGTTTTCCTTTGCTCCCGCTCGGCAAAGGATGCAGTCATTTTCTGAGTTCGCTTACTCGCAATATTCCCGACTGCGCTCGATACGACAGACGCAGCCTTTATCTTCTGATGAGGTTGAGGAATTCGTTGCGTGTCCTCTCGTCCTTGAGAAATACTCCGGAAAAGGCTGATGTCGTGGTGATTGCGTTGGCTTTCTGAACACCGCGTATCTGCATGCATGTATGTGCGGCTTCGATTACGACTGCCACTCCGAGAGGGTGGAGCGTGTTCTGTATGCAGTCACGGATTTGTACCGTCAGGCGTTCCTGCACCTGAAGCCTGCGTGCGTATGTTTCCACGACCCTTGCTATTTTGCTGAGTCCGGTGATGTATCCGTCGGGGATGTAGGCGACGTGGGCTTTTCCGATGAACGGCATGACATGGTGTTCACAGGTGGAATAGAGTTCTATGTCTTTCACGAGCACCATCTGTTTGTATTCTTCCTTGAAGATTGCCGCCCTGATGATTTCAGCCCCGTCCTGGCCGTAGCCTTGCGTGAGAAACTGGAGGGCCTTGGCGACCCTTTCCGGCGTTTTCAGCAGGCCTTCCCTTTCCGGGTCTTCTCCGAGCAGTCTCAGTATTTCCTTGTAATGAGCGGCGATTTCTCCGGTGATTTTTTCGTCGTATATGTCTTGTTTGCCGTATGCCATTATGTCCGTCAGTCTGTTTTGGTATGGATGTTGATTTGGTCGCATGCCCTTGGAGGCGTAATGCTTTTGTGGAATACTTTTCCGCAGGGCGCAAATTTAACAAAAATTTATATGACAGTTTGCAAAAAAGACCCGTTAAGATGTCATCCGGAATGCGGACGGTGCGGTTTGCCAGGCATTCAGGGCGTTGCCGAAGCGCATTAGCAGTCATTCCGAGCCTGTCGAGGAATCTGCTCATTGTTTTGCCGATAGCAGATGCTCTGCTCTGCGACGGACAATATTTGGCTGCGCCATATATATACCGTCCGGCATCGCAAAAAACATTTGCTCTGCTCTTGACTTTTGTATATATTTGCGACCTGTTTTGGGAGAGACCTTTGAATTAATTATTAAAATATTGGAATTAAACATATTAAACGAAATTAACTATGTATTGGACACTTGAACTTGCGTATAGGCTCGAAGACGCTCCCTGGCCTGCTACTAAAGAGGAACTTATCGACTATGCCACACGTTCTGGGGCACCTCTTGAGGTAGTTGAAAATCTTGAAGAACTTGAAGATGACGGCGAGATATATGAAAGCATAGAAGACATCTGGCCGGATTATCCGACAAAGGATGATTTCTTCTTCAACGAGGAAGAATATTAACAGCCTTTATTTAGGTTAAATAACTGAATATCAGCGCGATGGACAATGAGAATTTGTTTGTCGCGCTGGTGTTTTAAGAAGCGACCGTTATTAATTAACCTCGATAAAAATAGAAATTGTAGAAGCCAGACTAACCTTCGGGTGACGTTATCTCTAACCCGTGCCATACACCGTCATACGCACAACCGTCGCTCCTATCCTTATCCTCGATTGCATAGTTGAAGGTTATT
>CALVDU010000107.1 GCA_944326375.1 uncultured Bacteroidales bacterium
TTTTCTGTTCGGTATCCGTTTGAGTGCCTTGACGCCCCTTTTCTGGATTGCGGGGTTCAGTGGGATGTGCGGTGTGACCACATAGTAGTCATAGTGGCCGAGCCTTTCGTCCATGTAGTATTCGAACAGGTCGATCTGTTGTCCGTGCAGGCGGATTTCCACTTCGCCGCCGTTGCCTATCGTGGAAGAGAAGGAACTGAAAAGCACATCCTTGTAGGTGCTCAGTTTGTCGAACAGCATCAGGATTTTAGGCTTGCCAAGTTCCCTTGCTGCAATATAGAATCCCTTTCCCTGGATTGATTCTATGACGCCCCTGTCCCTCAGCACCGAATATGCCTTCTTTACGGTTTCTCTGGAAATGTCAAGCCTGGCAGCAAGTTCGTTCATGGAAGGCAGATGATACCCTCCCTTGAGGCTGCCGTCCTTGACTCCGGCCTCAATGCTGTTTATGAGTTGCCTGTAAACAGGAATGTGCGATGTCAGGTCCAGTTTCTTAAACATGGTTCGGTAGTTATTCTGTCCGTTCAGCCGTCCTTGATACCGAGTATGTTATCTGGATTCTCGGTGTCAGTTCCACGTCATTTGCATCGGGACCCCGGAGTTCTCCGTAATAGTACCTGTCCCTGTCGAGCTGGTAGGAAGTGCTGCCGGATGTGCTCTGGGTGCTTGAATACTGGGCTGCAAGCGCATAGTTGATATAGTTGTTGTAGCCGTAGTAGTCGCCGTAGCCGCCATAATATCCGCCATAGCCTCCATATCCGTAACCGTAGCCATATCCGCTGTAAAGGCTGTTGAGGTAACTGTAATACAGCAGGTTGGAATAATAGTCGTTCATCTGGTCGGAGGATGTCGAAGATTCGGTCACCTCCTGGGCCATTATCAGCAGCCAGATGTCGTACTGCTCGAAATCAGAGTCTTCCGATGATTCGTCCGTGCGTCTGAGGATTTCCTGGACATGGTGTCCGATATCAGGGGTATAGCAGCAGAGCGACCTGTTTATGTCTCCCTGGTTCTCCGTTTCTATGCTCGTGTCGGTCAGGCCGGCGTAGGACACGTATTTCTTTGTCGGGTCTTCGCTGTCGGTGCTTCTTATACGGCATGTCGGACTTAACTGCGCAGGAAAACGGTCGATAGCCTCGTCGGCCGTAGGGAAGTTGAACGGAAGTATGAGCGAAGCCTTGTTGATGATTACCGCATCCTTGTCGAGTCCGCCCCTGCGCTTGAATATGGCGAGACAGCTGTCCCTGATTTCCTTTGCGGAAAATACCGGCTTGAGTCCGCCGCCGCCTTCTACGAATATCTTGTCCGCAGCATTTTCCTGAATCCTTCCGTCGACTGACTCATGTGAACTCAGGTTCAGTGCATATTGGGAAGTCGGCGTTTCGCTTCCATAATAGGAAGATGCCTCCTGATATATCGAAAAGTCCTGGGCGCCGAAGAAGAACAGGAAAGAAGTGTCTATCTGTCCCCGCTCGTCGTATGTCGACTTGAATTTCAGTTCGGCATAGTTGCCGGTTATATAGTAGGAGTCCTGAATCTCGATGGCGAGGTCGAAAAGGTTGATTCTGCCTCCAGGCGACGTCTGGTCGTCTACGGTAATGTATATCCCAGGCAACTGTTCCGCATAGTTGCTTACGGAGTCGAGGGTCATAGACCGGAGTGTGTTCATGTACATTTCCCCGAATTCCTTCGAAAAGTCGAAAGCGAGGGAGTCTCCGCCCGTGTAAAGCGGAATGCCGTTCGTTATCCGGCCCATCTCCTCGTCTATCTTCAGGTTGTTTCCCGAACTCACGTATATGTTGTCCTCCCCGATTTCTTCAGCGAGGGCATATACGTTGATGTTCTGGATAATCTGTTCCTGGCTTGAGTTCGGGAAGGACACTGTGTCCTTGACTGCCGAGAAGTGGAACTGCGTGAATTCAGGATTCTGTCCGAAATCGAGGGTGTTGGATATCGGGATGAGCGTAAATGCCGAACTTTTCGTCGAGATGCCGAAGGTCGGGTCATATACCGAACCTATCGCTATGCGTGACGAACTGTAGCCGGACAGGCTGTCCGAAGGCAGCATCCGGATATTCTTCAGCACTATCGTGTCCACGTACACGTCATACTGATGTCGGGTCGGGATGTATTCTTTGCCGAGTTCTTCATTTATGTAAACGCACGAAGCGGCAAGGCAAAGCGTCAAAACAATTGATGACAACCTTTTGCCTAAACTGTTCAATGGCAATTTCATTTTTCAGACAAGATCATAAAAATTGTTGTAATCATCGACGAAAGTGCTGTCTTCCGGCGATTTGCCAGTATATGGGAGGACCGGAATGCCCGATTCCCTGCTGAATGCGACAAGTTCTTCAGGCACGTCACTGCCTCCGACAATGACACCTTCAGAGTTGAGCACCGCCAATTTCGCAAGATTTATGCCAGTGGGTTCAGACAGCACTTCCACATCTTCTCCGGTCACGTTCCCGAATATTGCCTTTTTCATGAAATCTTCTGAAAATACCGCTTCGGATGAGTCCCCGTACAGGGATGTGACGATTCTGCTGCCCGAAAATATCGGGTCGTCCATGTAATTCTTCTTGAGATACAGCGGAAGCATGTGCGTCATCCAGCCGTGGCAGTGTATGATGTCCGGTGCCCAGCGCAGTTTCTTGACGGTCTCCAGGACGCCGCGGGCAAAGAATATGGCGCGCTCGCCGTTGTCTTCGAAGAATTTTCCGTTTTCGTCGCAGTAGACCTGTTTCCTGTGGAAATAGTCCTCATTGTCTATGAAATAGACCTGCATCCTTGCTGCCGGGATGGATGCCACCTTTATCACGAGAGGCCTGTCCACATCGTTTATGATGATGTTCATGCCGGAAAGCCGTATGACTTCGTGCAACTGGTTCTTCCGCTCGTTGATGCAGCCGTATCTCGGCATGAATGAGCGGATTTCCTTTTTCCTTTCCTGTATTCCTTGCGGGAGAAATCTTCCGATGCGGGATATTTCAGATTCCGGCAGATACGGAAATATCTCAGAATTGACAAACAGTACTCTTTTGACGGAATCTCCCATAATAAACGCTATTTTTTGGACAAAAACTCAACAAAGATAATAATTTTTTTTGATATTTGACTATCTTTGAGGCGGATTGGAATACAGCAAGAATGGGAAAGGAAGATAGGGGTATTCTCAACAGGAGATTGAGAAGTGCGTACATGTCGTCCGTAATCAGCATCAGTCTCGTGCTGCTGCTGGTCGGGATGGCAAGTCTGCTGCTTGTCAACGCCAGGTCGGTGTCGGATTATTTCAAGGAAAACATGAAGGTCTCTGTAATGCTTGACCGGGACGTTTCCGAGAAAAAGGCCATGGACTTCCAGTCGGCTGTCGACACGATGCGCTTCATAAAATCCACGGAATTCATATCGGCCGAACAGGGACGAAAGGAGATGGAAGCCCTTTTGGGGGAAGACTTCCTCGACGTGTTCGAGACATCGCCGATACCGATTTCCGTAGATGTTACCCTGAAAGCCGACTATGTGTCAGCCGACAGTCTCGAGACGGTGAAGTCCGAACTGCTGGCTTTTCCCGAAGTGGATGAGGTGGTGTATCAGCGGTCTCTTGTGGATGCCCTGAATGCAAATCTGGGAAGGATTTCCCTTGTGCTCGGGGTTTTCATCGCTCTGATGCTTTTCATATCCTTCGTGCTGATAAACAATACGATAAGATTGAGCGTGTATGCACGCCGCTTTACCATACATACGATGAAACTGGTCGGGGCAACCCGGGCCTTCATCCGTGCTCCGTTCCTGCTCCAGGCGGCTTTTCAGGGACTTTTTTCGGCCATGATTGCCATTGTGGTCCTGATCGGGGCGTTGTTTTTCCTCAGGAGTGAGTTCGCCGGCCTTTTCGGGATTTTCAGATTGGAACTCCTGCTTGCCGTGATGGGGATCGTGCTTGTTTCCGGCGTCCTGATATGCGTCGTGAGCACATGTTTCGTGGTGAACCGGCTTGTGTCGTTGAGAAAAGACGAATTGTATTATTGAGCGAAAGAAAATAAAAATTTATGGGAAATATGCCTGTTACACAAAAGGGACTGAAACTGCTGCTTGCGGGACTGGTCCTGATGATCTGCGGCTATGTGCTCATGGCCGGCGGGGGAGTGGAGGATCCCCGGGTGTTCAATTATGAAATGTTCAATTTCAGACGCATGGTCGTGGCTCCGGTCGTGATAATCGCCGGGATTGCAGTCATAGTTGTCGGAATAATGATCCGGGACAGGAACCCGGAAAACAAGGGTTGAAGACATGGAATGGTTTGAAGCAATCATACTCGGGCTGGTGCAGGGCCTTACTGAATTTCTCCCGGTCAGCAGCAGCGGACATCTCGTGATAGGCAGGGAGTTGCTCGGCATAGAGTCGTCGGACGATCTCGTGTTCGAGGTGACTGTGCATGCGGCAACGGTCCTGAGCACCATAATAGTTTTCAGGAAGACAATATGGAATCTTCTGAAGGGCCTTTTCAAGTTCAGGTACAATGACGAGACCGACTATATCCTCAAGATTGTCGTCTCGATGATACCTGTTTTCATCGTGGGCATGTTCTTCAAGGATCAGGTTGAAGGACTTTTCGGATCGATAACGGCAGTCGGCATCGCCCTCGTCATGACTTCGGTTTTGCTGTTCCTGTCGGACATGGCCTCCAACCCGCGCAGGAAATCCGTGCTCCCGACAAAGGAATACCGTTCGGGAATCTCGTATTGGCAGGCCTTTGCTGTGGGGATTGGGCAGGCGTTTGCCGTCATACCTGGACTTTCCCGGTCCGGCACCACCATCGCCACTGGTCTGATCTGCGGGGTGAGGCGAAGCGAAATGGCCCAGTTCTCTTTCCTTATGGTACTTGTCCCGATTCTCGGGGAGACTTTCCTCCAGCTTGTGGGCGGGGAGATGGCCGAGTCGTCAGTAGGCGCTTTCCCGCTTTTGCTCGGTTTCATTTCGGCTTTCCTGTCTGGCCTTTTCGCCTGCAAGGTGATGATTGCCCTCGTTAAAAAGGCGAAACTGAGCTGGTTTGCCCTGTATTGTGCCGTGGTCGCACTTCTTATATTCATTTTCGCCTGAGATGGCGGAGCGCCGGTTCACATATTTTGTATCCGATGTGCATCTTGGGCTGGATGTCAATTCTCCCCAGGAGAGGGAGACCCGTTTCACGGATTTCCTCAAGTCGTTGCCGAAAGACGGGACGGAGGCCCTCTACCTGCTCGGAGACATCTGGGATTTCTGGTATGAGTACAGGGATGTCGTCCCGAAAGGATATGTGCGTGTCTTTGCTGCCCTGACGGAACTTATGGATGCCGGCGTGAAAGTGTATTTCTTTCAGGGGAACCACGACGTGTGGACCTACCGTTATTTCGAGGAACTCGGCATGAAGCGGCTTGAACAGCCGGCGGTCGTCGAGATTGGGGGCTCCAGATTTTGCCTCGGGCACGGGGACGGGCTCGGACCTGTTCCTGCCGGCTATCGTTTCCTCCGTTCCGTGTTCCACTGCAGGGTCCTCCAAAGGTTTTTCAGCATGCTCCATCCGTGGATTGCCTTCCGCATAGGAAACGCATGGTCCCGCCGGAGCAGGCTTGGTCGGAAGTCGGGGTATTTTTTCCGGGGCAAGGATGAGCCTCTCTATAAGTTTGCCGCAGATTTCGAAAAGCGGGTGCCTGTGGACTTTTTCGTGTTCGGGCATTATCATGCAGACGTGAGGATGAGGACACCCGGCGGAGCAGACCTGATAGTTCTGAAGGACTGGATGGACTCGTCTCCCTATCTGTATTTCGACGGTATTTCCACAATTGGCGGATATTTCCAGAAAAGGGAAAAATAAAGCCCTTCGAACTCCCCCTTTTCCCATAGCACCACAAGTTCTTCGGTCGCTTTGTCCGCCCCTTCGGGGTCGTATGGCTTTTTGAGGTCCGTGCCGAATATTTTGGCTATGCCTTGCCAGAAGCCTGCCGCCATCCCGTTCTTGTATCCCCTTATTATATTATATGATGTCTTTCCGCATTCCCTGTCTATGAGTTTCATCAGAAGCGCACCCTGCGAGACGGTAAGGCCTCTGAGCGGCTTTTCGAATGCGTCGAAAAGTTCTTTCTGCTTTTCTTCTATGAACCGCTCGCGCTCGCGTCTGTTCATCTTCTCTGCCGCAATCGTGCTGTCCGTCTCTTCCACGAGCCTGCGGGCCACGAGGGCGTATGGATAGGTCTTGCTGAAGTTGTGCACGAGACGGTAGTACTTGCGCCATTCCCTGCCTTTCTGCCTCGGCAGCCTTGCGTACACTTTCGCTGCCGGCAGTTCGTCGAGGAAGACGGTGTCCCCGGACTCGGCTATCTCATAGCCGAGCCAGTCCTCCCTGTCCGGCGGGACAGGAGGACGCCCCGCCTCGGGGCGGGGCCGGGGACCCTGCGGTCTGCCGTCCGGCCCTTGGGCAAAGGCAGTTGCGGCAATCAGAAGCAGGACTGGCGTTATCAGGCTTGCGGGTTTCATCGGTCAATATTTCCCGGCAAAAATACGCAGAAGCCGAGAGGAATGCAAGCGGGTCTCGCTCGAAATGCATTCCCGGGGCGCAACGGCATTAATGCAGGAAGCCCTTTCCGGTCCCGGTCAAAAATGCTCTCACAAATTTTTCAACACTGTCGGTAAGTGCATGATAACGCAATGTTTAGCATTCAAGTTTTTTGGTCGAAAATATGTGGAATTTTTATGAAAAATATTTGCATATCGGAAAAAATGACTATCTTTGCAGTCCCCGAATTGAGGGTATCTCCACTTAAGTGGATGATATTCAATCAATTAAATGAAAAGAGCAAATTATTAAAGCAATAAAGCGATGTTACAACCGAAGAAAACAAAATTTAGAAGGCAGCAGAAAGGCCGCATGAAAGGTCTTGCCCAGAGGGGCAACCAGCTTGCGTTCGGCTCTTTCGGCATAAAGACCCTGGAAAATTGTTGGCTTACCGGTCGGCAGATCGAGGCTGCACGTCAGGCTGTCGTGCGTTACATGAAGCGTGAAGGTAAGATCTGGATCAGGATTTTCCCGGACAAGCCTTATACCAAGAAGCCTGCCGAGGTGCGTATGGGTAAAGGAAAGGGTAATCCGGAAGGATTCGTTTGTCCTGTTACGCCGGGCCGCATCCTGATTGAGGCCGAGGGGGTCCCTATGGAGGTTGCAAAAGAGGCGCTTCGTCTCGGTGCGCAGAAACTTCCGGTGACTACCAAGTTCGTTGTCCGCAGGGATTATGTAGAATAAGTTAATGGGGGAAAGAAATGAAAATATCTGAAATACGTGAAATGTCCATAAGCGATCTCCGCGAACGTATTGACGCCGAGAAGGCGGCACTGGACACAATGAAGATTAACCATGCGATTTCTCCATTGGAGGATACGTCCAAGATAAGGAAAGCCAGGAAGGACATCGCCAGGATGATGACCGTCCTGACGGAAAAAGAAAAACAGAACTAAAATTGCAGTCTGATGGAAAGGAATCTTCGTAAAGAAAGAGTAGGTGTCGTGGTCAGCAACAAGATGGACAAGTCTATAGTTGTCGCTGTTGCCAGGAAGGAAAAGCATCCGGTATACGAGAAATTCGTAAAGAAGACCACCAAATTCGTTGCTCATGACGAAAAGAACGAGTGCAGCGAGGGCGACAAGGTGCGCATCATGGAAACCCGTCCGTTGAGCAAGACGAAAAGATGGAGATTAGTAGAAATCGTAGAAAAAGTTAAGTAGCAATGATACAGCAGGAATCACGTTTACAGGTGGCAGACAACAGCGGAGCGAAGGAAGTTCTTTGCATCCGCGTGCTTGGAGGAACTCGCCGCCGTTATGCAAAAGTCGGCGACAAGATCGTCGTTGCAGTGAAGAGCGCCATCCCGGGAGGGGACGCCAAGAAAGGTTCGGTATCGAAAGCTGTGGTGGTCCGCACCAAGAAGGAAATACGCAGGGCGGACGGTTCCTATATCCGTTTCGATGACAACGCTTGCGTGCTTCTCAACAATCAGGGCGAAGTCCGCGGTACCCGTATCTTCGGGCCTGTGGCAAGGGAACTTCGCGAGAACTATATGAAAATTGTTTCACTGGCCCCTGAAGTCCTTTAATCCGAACAGTTATGAAGAAGTTACATATCAAGAAAGGCGACATGGTATACGTGAACGCCGGAAACGACAAGGGAAAGACAGGCAAGGTGCTTGAGGTCTTCATCGCCAAGGACCGTGCATTGGTCGAAGGGATCAATATGGTCAGCAAGCACACCAAGCCGAATTCAAAGAACCCGCAGGGCGGAATCATCAAACAGGAAGCGTCGGTACACGTTTCCAATCTCCAGCTTGTGGATCCTGTAAAGGGCGGTCCGACAAGAATCGGGCACAAGTTCGTGGATGGAAAGAAGATCCGTTATGCTAAAAAATCTGGAGAGGAGATCAAATAATGGCAAAGACTAAGAACACAACAGCGGCTGTAAACAGCGTTCCGTCATCATACGTTCCGACCCTGAAGAAGCAGTACAGGGAGGAAATCGTGCCGAAGCTGATGAAGGAGTTTTCATATACTACGGTCATGCAGGTTCCGAAGCTCGTCAAGATTACCATCAACCAGGGAATCGGCGGCGCTACGGCAGACAAGAAACTTGTCGAGACTGCACAGCAGGAACTTTCTTTGATCACCGGACAGAAGGCCATTGCCACAGTATCGAAAAAGGACATTTCCAACTTCAAACTCCGTAAGGGAATGCCTATCGGCGTGAAAGTCACTCTCCGTGCTTCGAAGATGTACGAGTTTCTGGAAAGGCTGATCCGCGTTTCTCTTCCGCGAATCAGGGACTTCAACGGAATTTCCGAGAAAATGGACGGGAAAGGCAACTACACGCTCGGCGTGAAGGAGCAGATAATATTTCCTGAAATCGACATCGACAAGATCTCGAAGATTCTCGGAATGGAAATCACATTCGTAACGACAGCAAAGACGGATGAGGAAGCTCACGCCCTTCTGCGTGAATTCGGTCTGCCTTTCAAGAAACATAACAACTAAAGGAGAAGTAAGATGGCTAAAGAATCGATGAAGGCCCGCGAAGTGAAGCGCGCCAAGTTAGTTGCCAAATACGCGGCAAAGAGGAAGGCCCTCAAGGAGGCCGGTGACTGGGCCGCCCTTGACAAGCTGCCTAAAAATTCAAGCCCTTGCCGCCTGCACAACCGCTGCTCCCTCACGGGGCGTCCGAAAGGATATATGCGCATGTTCGGCATCAGCCGTATCCAGTTCCGCGAAATGGCGAGCAACGGTCTGATCCCGGGCGTCAAGAAGGCAAGCTGGTAAAGGATATTACGAATAGACAGAGAAACAAAATCAATTAACAATGGATATCGGGCGCGTGAAGCGCCGGTCCGCAAAAAGACAAAAAAATGACTGATCCAATTGCAGATTATCTGACAAGAGTCCGCAACGCATATCTTGCGGGCAAGAAAATCGTGGAGATCCCGTCTTCCAAAATGAAGGTGGCGATAACCAAGATTCTTTGCGAAAAGGGTTACATCCTCAGTTACAAGGTGATTGAAGGTACCCCGTGCAACACAATCAAAATCGCCCTCAAGTATCATCCGCAGACAAAAATGGCCGCCATCAAGAAGATTGAGCGCGTTTCAAGGCCGGGCCTCAGGAAGTACACGGATGTGGCGAATATGCCTCGCGTCCTGAACGGACTCGGAATAGCCATCCTGACGACTCCTAAGGGCATCATTACCGACAAGGAGGCAAGAGAACTTAATGTGGGCGGCGAAGTCCTCTGTTATGTATATTAATCAAAAAGAAATCGATAATGTCAAGAATTGGTAAATTGCCTGTACACCTTCCTGCCAAAGTGACTGTTCAAGTCATGCCCGGCAATGTGGTAAAGGTTAAAGGACCTCTCGGTGAATTGAGCCAGAAAGTTGACCCGGCCATTACTGTGACCGTAGAGGGAAATGAAGTTAAATTGACACGTCCTACCGATCTTCCTAGGCACCGTTCTCTGCACGGTCTCTACAGGGCACTGGTCCACAATATGGTTGTGGGAGTGTCCGAGGGATTCACAATCAAGCAGGAACTTGTCGGTGTGGGTTACCGTGTGGAAGCGAAAGGGCAGACCCTCGAGTTCTCTCTCGGGTATTCCCATGATATCCATTTCATGCTTCCTGCAGAAGTCAAGGCTGAGGCCGAGCCTGTAAAGAAAGGCGCCAACCCTGTCCTTGTCCTCAAGAGTACTGACAAGCAGCTGGTGGGCCAGGTGGCTGCAAAGATCCGCTCACTGCGCAAGCCTGAACCATACAAGGGCAAGGGTATCAAGTTCGTAGGTGAACAGCTCCGTCGTAAGGCCGGCAAATCAGCAGGTGCAAAATAATTAGGAGGATGAGTTATGGCATTGAATAAGATAGAAAGAAGGAAAAGGATTCATTACCGTATCCGTAAGGTTGTCAACGGTACCGCTGAAAGGCCTCGTATGGTAGTATTCAGAAGCAACAAGCAGATTTATGTCCAGGTTGTCGACGATACCAAGGGCGTGACTCTCTGCGCAGCCGCTTCGAATGACAAGGGACTTGTAGCCGAGTGCAAAGGAAAGACCGGAATAGAGGCTGCCGCCATCGTAGGAAAGGCCATCGCAGAGCGTGCCCAGGCTAAGGGCATCACGAAGATCGCTTTTGACAGGTGCGGTTATCTGTATCACGGAAGAGTTAAGAGTTTGGCCGAAGCTGCCCGTGAAGGTGGCCTAATTTTCTAAAGTAAGACTATGGCAAATACAAATGTTAAAAGAGTAAAGACCTCCGATCTTGAACTTAAGGACAGACTGGTAGCCATCCAGCGTGTGACAAAGGTCACCAAGGGTGGACGTCACTTCAGCTTTGCCGCAATTGTTGTGGTAGGTGACGAGAACGGCGTTGTAGGTTATGGTCTTGGAAAAGCCAATGAGGTCACTACAGCGATTTCCAAAGGAATCGAAGATGCAAAGAAGAATCTCGTGAAGGTTCCTGTATTGAACAGGACAATCCCTCACGAGCAGGAAGCAAAATTCGGCGGAGCAAGGGTGTTCATGAAACCTGCCGCTCCGGGTACGGGAGTAAAGGCCGGTGGTGCAATGCGCGCCGTATTCGAGTCGGTCGGCATCCAAAACGTGCTTGCAAAGTCGAAGGGTTCTTCAAATCCGCACAACCTTGTGAAGGCAACTGTTGCCGCTTTGGTGGAACTCAGGGACGCTTATACGATCGCAGGGCTTCGCGGCATTCCTATGAGCAGAGTATTTAAAGGTTAAGGAGGAGCAGAAATGGCAAAAGTTAGAATAACTCAGGTCAGAAGCAAGAACGGCGCTACCAAGAGACAGATCTCCAATCTTCAGTCTCTGGGACTCCGCAGACTGCAGCAGACGGTGGAGATCGAACTCACTCCTATCAAAAAGGGAATGCTTGAGAAGGTTCTTCATCTTGTCAAAGTAGAGGAAATTTAATCAGGGAGGAACGAGAAGATGAAATTACATAATTTGAAACCTGCCGCTGGTTCAAAGGGCAGAGAAAAGAGAATCGGGCGCGGCGAAGGTTCCGGACATGGCGGAACTTCCACCCGCGGACACAAAGGTGCCAAGGCCCGTTCCGGATATTCCCGCAAGATCGGTTTCGAGGGAGGTCAGATGCCTATCCAGAGAAGGCTGCCGAAATTCGGGTTCACAAATCCGAACAGGGTGGAATACAAGGCCATCAATGTTTCCGTAATCCAGGCCCTGGCAGAGAAGCTCGGAACGGAGGTGATCGGGCTCGACACTTTGAGGGAAGCCGGTTTCGTGTCGAAGAATCAACTGGTAAAGATTCTCGGCAAGGGCGAACTTACCGCAAAGGTTCAGATTTCGGCAAATGCATTTTCGAAATCTGCCGTGTCGAAGATAGAGGCTGCCGGAGGTACTGCAACTACAATTGAATAACGATGAAGAAGTTTATTCAGACAATAAAGAACATCTTCAAGATTGAAGAACTGCGCAAGAGAATCGTGTACACGATTCTTTTGCTGCTGGTTTATCGTCTCGGCAGCTTCATTGTGCTTCCGGGTATTGATTCGGCCCAGCTGGCCACTCTCCAGAGCAATTCGCAGGAAGGTCTTGTCGGCCTTCTCAACATGTTTTCGGGAGGAGCCTTCGGTAACGCTTCAATCTTTGCGCTCTGTGTGATGCCTTACATTTCAGCGTCCATCGTCATCCAGCTTCTCGGTGTATTCGTCCCGTATTTCAGGAAACTGCAGATGGAAGGGGAGAGCGGACGCAGGAAGATGAATCAGCTGACCAGGTATCTCACCATCCTGATTCTCTGCATCCAGGGTCCTGCCTACATGGCCGCCCTTCACAATCAGATCCCTGAAAATGCATTCCTTGCAGTGCACAATCTCGGTTGGAGCAACTTCATGTTCAATCTTGTTTCCACGATTATCCTCATAGGAGGCACGATGTTCGTGATGTGGCTCGGAGAGCGCATTACCGACAGGGGTATAGGCAACGGAATTTCCCTGATAATCATGGTGGGAATCATCGCCAGGCTTCCTTACGCCCTTACGGCGGAAATCGGAGAGAAGGTCAATTCGACGGCCGGAGGCGTACTGCTTCTGATCGTGGAACTCGTCATCCTCTTCCTTGTCTTCGTAGCGGCAATAGCACTCGTGCAAGGTGTCAGGAAAGTTCCAGTACAGTATGCCAAGAGAATCGTGGGCAACAAGCAGTATGGCGGTGTCCGTCAGTATATTCCGATGAAAATCAATGCGGCAGGCGTCATGCCTATCATTTTTGCCCAGGCGCTGATGCTTTTCCCGCTCATTTTCTCCCAGTTTGACGCTACACGCGGACTTGCTGCGACCTTGAGCAATTATACCGGTTTCTGGTACAATCTCATATTTTTCCTCCTTGTGGTGATATTCACGTATTTCTACACTGCGGTGACTGTCCAGCCGACAACGATGGCCGAGCAGATGAAGCAGAACGGAGGATTCATCCCGGGTGTGAAGCCGGGCAAGAAAACTGCCGAGTATCTCGATACAATCATGTCGAGAATCACTCTTCCGGGTTCAATATTCCTTGGTCTGATCGCCATACTTCCTGCTTTTGCAATGTTGTGCGGCGTAAACAACCAGTTCGCAAGCTTCTACGGAGGAACATCTCTCCTGATTCTTGTGGGCGTTGTACTGGACACTCTCCAGCAGATCGAGAGCCACTTGCTTATGCGTCATTATGACGGACTGATGAAGACCGGTCGCCTGAAAGGACGTTCCGGAATGTAATTTCGATAAAGTTCATTGGAAGATGGTAAGGCCCAAGACAGAAGAAGAGATAGAGCTGATGCGCGAGAATGCCATTCTCGTATCCAAGACATTGGCGGAGGTCGGTAAGGTTGTGGCTCCTGGTGTGACAACTCTTGAGTTGAATAGAGTCGCAGAGACCTTCATCCGTGACAACGGAGCTGTCCCGAGTTTTCTGGGATATGAGGGCTTTCCGGCCGCACTTTGCATTTCTGTAAACGATGTTGTGGTCCATGGTTTCCCTTCGGACTATGTCCTGAAGGAAGGCGACATTGTGTCGGTGGACTGCGGCACGCTGTATAAGGGTTATAACGGCGACTCCGCCTATACCTTCCCTGTGGGGGAGATTGACGAGGAGACTGCCAGGCTCCTGAAGGTTACCAAGGAGTCCCTTTACAGAGGAATTGCCGAAGCGGTGGACGGAAACAGGACGGGTGACATAGGACACGCGGTGCAATCGTATGCCGAGTCGTTCGGGTTCTCCGTGGTCCGCGAATTGGAAGGCCACGGAATCGGTAAGGCAATGCACGAAAACCCCGGTGTGCCGAATTTCGGCAAGAGGGGCAGAGGTGCAAAACTGTCCGACGGAATGACTATCTGTATTGAACCGATGATAAACGCTGGTACCCGCGGTGTGTATCTCGACCGCAACGGTTGGGCAGTGCACACGGCGGACCGCAAGAATTCGGCTCATTACGAACTTACGGTTGTTGTCCGGAAAGGCGCTCCTGAGGTGCTTTCGACCTTTGAATTCATCGAAAATCCGAATTGTTGAATATTAAAGTGATATTTTAATGCCGAAACAGTCAGCGATAGAACAGGAAGGCGTGATAATAGAGACTCTTCCTAATGCAATGTTCAAAGTGGAACTGGAAAACGGTCATGTGATTTTGGCCCACATTTCCGGAAAGATGAGAATGCACTACATCAAGATTCTGCCCGGAGACAGGGTTAAGGTCGAAATGTCGCCCTATGATTTGACAAAAGGCAGAATTTCTTTCAGATACAAATAAATGCAAGTTTAAAATTTTACGATAATGAGAGTAAAAGCATCCATCAAGAAGCGCAGTGAGGACTGCAAGATCGTAAAGCGCAAAGGCCGTCTTTATGTGATCTGCAAGAAGAATCCCAAATTCAAGATGCGCCAGGGATAATTCAGTAGTATAACAAAAAAAGTAGATATAAGATATGGCAAGAATAGCCGGTGTTGATTTACCTAACAACAAGAGAGGAGAGATAGGTCTGACCTATATCTTCGGAATCGGCCGCAGTTCGGCTAGGAAGATTCTTTCCGGGCTCGGCATTGATTATGACACGAAGGTCGGCGAATGGAATGACGAGCAGATTGCCGGAATCCGTAACGTTATCGCGACCGAATACAAGATCGAAGGCGAGTTGCGTTCTGCTGTCCAGATGAACATCAAGCGTCTCATGGACATCGGTTGCTATCGCGGCATCCGTCATCGTCTCGGTCTTCCTGTACGCGGACAGAGCACGAAGAACAACGCACGTACGAGGAAGGGCAAGAAGAAAACCGTTGCCAACAAGAAGAAGGCAACCAAATAACAGGAGATGAATTATGGCAAAAAAGACAACATCATCGAATAAGAAAAGAGTTGTAAAGGTTGACGCCTACGGCGAGGCTCATATTTCATCAACCTTCAACAATGTCATCATTACCCTCACCAATGCTACCGGTCAGGTAATCAGTTGGTCTTCTGCAGGAAAGAGCGGTTTCAGGGGTTCCAAGAAGAACACTCCGTATGCTGCCCAGGTTGCTGCAGGCGATGCAGCGAAGACTGCCTACGATCTCGGTCTCCGCAAGGTGAAGGCATACGTGAAAGGTCCGGGAGCAGGCCGTGAATCTGCAATTAGGACGATCCATGGCTCCGGCATCGAGATTACCGAAATCATCGACGTGACTCCGATGCCGCACAACGGATGCAGACCAAAAGGCCGTCGTAAAGTTTAATTTTAGCAAAGGAGAATATTACTATGGCAAGATATACTGGACCAACTACCAAAATTGCGCGTAAATTCGGGGAGCCTATTTTCGGTGCCGACAAATGGTTTGAAAAGAGGAATTTCCCTCCGGGACAGCACGGTCTGGCAAAGAAGCGCAAAAAGACATCCGAGTATGGTACTCAGCTGAAGGAGAAGCAGAAAGTGAAATACACCTATGGCCTTCTCGAAAGGCAGTTCCGTAATCTGTATGAAAAGGCTTCGCGTATGAAGGGACAGAAAGGCGAGAATCTTATCATGCTTCTCGAGTCCCGTCTTGACAATATCGTGTACCGTATGGGCATCGCCCCTACAAGGGCTGCGGCAAGACAACTGGTGTCGCACTGCCATATCACACGTAACGGCGAGGTGTGCAGCATTCCGTCCGTGATTCTTAAGCCGGGCGACGTGGTTGCCGTAAGGGAACGTTCAAAGAGTCTTGAAGTCATCCAGAACAGCGTTTCATCAGCTTCAAAATATTCCTGGTTGGAATTTGACCCGAAATCTCTTACTGGAAAGTATCTCAATGTCCCTGTAAGGGAAGAGATTCCGGAGACAATCAACGAGCAGCTTATCGTCGAGTTGTACTCCAAGTAATAATTAACACCCAAAAGAGAATCAATTATGGCAATCTTAGCATTTCAGAAACCGGACAAGGTAATAATGCTCGAAGGGACCGATACCGTGGGCCGTTTTGAGTTCAGGCCTCTGGAGCCTGGCTATGGACAGACTATCGGTAATGCACTTCGCCGCATCCTGCTGTCATCATTGGAAGGTTTTGCTGTCAACTCGATAAAGATTTCCGGCGTGGATCAGGAATTCGCCGCCATCCCGGGCGTAATCGAGGGAATGCAGGATATCATTCTCAATCTCAAACAGGTGAGGTTCAAGAGGATGGTGGATACTGTGGATTCAGAGGTGGCAAATATTGTGATCAGCGGCAAACAGGAGTTTCTGGCGGAGGATATTTCCAAAGGATTGTCTTCTTTCAAGGTGTTGAATCCTGAACTGCACATCTGTTCTCTCGAACCGTCTGTAAAGCTTGAGATGACGATTACCGTCAGCAAGGGGCGCGGGTTTGTGCCTGCCGACGAAAACCGCGATGCCGATACACCTATCGGCACCATTCCGGTGGACGCCATATATACCCCTATCAAGAATGTCAACTGGATTGTGGACAACTGGCGTGTGGAACAGAAGACCGACTACGAGAAACTGACCATAGAAATCGTTACCGACGGTTCCATAACTCCTAAGCTTGCGCTTCAGGAGGCCGCCAACATCCTGATCTATCACTTCAAACTGTTTACCGACGAGAAGAAGTTGTCTCTCGAAAGTGCAGTGGAGTCCGATTCGAAGGAACTGGATGAGGAATCGCTCAGAATGAGGCATCTGCTTCTTACCAAGCTTTCTGACATGGGCCTTTCCGTAAGGGCGTACAATTGTCTGAAGGCGGCGGATATAGACACGTTTGCCGATCTTGTGTCATACTCAAGGTCAGAACTGATGAAGTTCAGGAATTTCGGAAGAAAGTCTCTCAATGAAATAGATTTGCTCGTAGAGAAGATGAAACTTTCATTCGGAATGGATGTTTCGAAGTATAATATTGAACCAAAGAAAAAGACAGTTTAAGATATGAGGCACAATAAAGCAATCAATCACCTCGGTCGCAAGAGCGGGCATCGCAAGGCGCTTCTGTCCAATATGGCCAATTCTCTTATTCTACACAAGAGAATCCAGACCACTGTAGCAAAGGCAAAAGCCCTTCAGGGATACATTGAGCCGCTCATTACAAAGAGCAAGGAGGACACGACACATTCCCGCCGTATGGTTTTCAGTTATCTGAAGAACAAGTATGCTGTTACGGAACTTTTCAGGGAAGTCGCTCCAAAGGTGGCAGACCGTCCGGGCGGTTATACCAGAGTATTGAAAACGGGCTTCCGTCAGGGAGACGGCGCAGATATGGCGCTCATCGAACTGGTGGATTTCAACGAGGCTGCACTTGCTTCTTCTGCAAAGAAAGAAGTGAAGAAATCCTCTACCCGTCGTAGCCGTTCAAAGAAGGCTGCTGCCGAGACTCAGGCTCCGGCCGCTCCAGTTGCAGAAACGGCCGCCGAGGAGACTCCAGCAGCCGTTGAGACTGCTCCGGAAGTTCCTGCAGAGACTCCTGCGGAAGAGAAGAAGGCAGAATAATCGTGAATCCGATGCAAGACAGCCGCATTTTTTGAAAGCGGCTGCCTTGTCGGCATAGAAAGAGGGTGACGCAAAAATGCTTGGGTCACCTTCTTTTGTGTTTTTATCCGAAAGATGTCACTTTTTGTGCAAGATATCAGTCCTTGTATGCCCCGTCTTGCTCTATTATGTTGCGTGCGAGGGAATTGGCGCAGACGAACTGCCTGAGTTCCTTGCATTCCGTATGGAATATGCTGTGCCTGTCGCCTTTCCAGATCATTTTGCCTCCGTACAGAAACCCGATATTGTCTCCGATTTCCAGGATGGAGTTCATGTCATGGGTATTTATGACAGTGGTCATGCCAAGTTCCTTGGTCAATTCTGAGACGAGCTGGTCTATCAGTATTGACGTGTAGGGATCAAGGCCCGAGTTGGGTTCGTCACAGAAAAGGTATGCAGGGTCAAGGGCAATTGCCCTGGCAATTCCTACCCTTTTCTGCATTCCTCCGCTCAGTTCATTGGGGTATTTGTTTTCTGCGTCCTTGACATTTACCCGTTCGAGGCAGTACTCTGCCTTATCCTTCTTTTCTGACCGGCTCCAGTCTGTGAAAAAATCCATGGGGAACATCACGTTTTCCAGCACGGTTGCAAAGTCGAAGAGGGCGCTGTTCTGGAACAGAACCCCGATTTTCTGGCGGAACCGCGTCTTTTCCCGGAATCCCATTGCCATCAGGTCTTTCCCGTTGTATGACACCGAACCGGCATCGGGCTGAATCAGACCTATCAGGGTCTTAAGAAACACGGTTTTTCCGGATCCGCTGGCTCCGATTACCATGTTGCAGATGCCGGGCCTGTAGTCTATCGACACGTCGTCAAGGACCTTCAGATCTCCGAAACTTTTTGACAGATGTTCAACCTTAATCATTTCAATACAACATCAGCTGGGTTACAATCAAATCGAACATGAGGATGAGAATACACGAGGTGACGATGGATTTCGTGCCCGAACTGCCCACGCCGAGCGAGCCACCCTTTGCATTATAGCCGTTGAATGCGGCAATCGATGAAATCATGAAGCAGAACAACGACATCTTGAAGCAGCTGTAGAATATATAGAATCCGTTAAAGCAATACTTCAGGCCTGCTATGTATTTGGCCAGGGGGATTATGTCCGTAAGATACACCACGCACCATCCTCCCGCTATGCCCAGCACGAAACTGAGCAGCATCAGAAACGGGCTGAAAAGCGTCGCTGCCAGAATTTTCGGCAGTGCCAGATAGCAGGCGGAGTTTACTCCCATCATCTCCATGGCGTCTATCTGTTCCGTAATCCTCATGCTCCCGAGTTCAGAGGCGATGTTGGAGCCCATCTTTCCCGCAAGAATCAGGGCGACCATTGTCGAGCAGAATTCCAGGACGAGACTTTCCCTTACCATATAGCCTACATACATCCTGTCCAGAAGTGGATTCTGCATGTTTGATGCCGTCTGGATCACCAATACGCCGCCGATGAAAACCGATATGACGGAAACGAGCAGGACTGACGACAGCACAAGCTTGTCCGTTTCCCCGATAAGCTGCTTCCAGAAGATTTTCCATTTTTCCGGCCTGCGGAACACCATCTTCAGGAACAGGACATAACGGCCGATGTTCATGAGAAATCTTCTTATCATAACATTCAAAAAAGATAGAAAATCCATTCGAAAATAATCTATAAAATTCATAAATACAAAAATTTGAGATTTTGCCTTACTTTTTTTCTTTTTCTGACATCCGATTATCGGAGGATATGCGATTTTTACACAAAATATCCGGCGGCGACAATGTGCGGGCCGGCTTTGATACGACAGTTATGATGATCAGCGTCACCAGTGCAAAATGTTCGGGCATCGAGGCGATGCCCGTGACCGTGGAAGTCAACATATCTTCCGGGATAGGAATACACCTGATAGGGCTTGCCGATGCGGCGGTCAAGGAAAGCATGTTGCGTACCGTCACGGCACTCCAGTCAACCGGGTTCCGTGTCCCTGGCAGAAAGATAGTGATCAATCTTGCTCCGGCCGACATACGGAAGAACGGCAGCGGATATGACATTCCTATAGCCTTGGGGATAATGGCCGCATCCGGCAACTTTGAAATGCCGGGATTGGACAAATATGTGATCATGGGAGAGCTCGGGCTGGACGCATCCGTAAAGCGGGTGCCCGGGGCATTGCCTGTCGTGGAACTTGCCCGCAGATCGGGCTACAAAGGCTGCATCCTTCCTGAGGAGTCTGCTTTGGAGGCGTACGAATATGATGAGACGCTGATTTTTGGTGTCCGCACTTTGGAGGACGTGCTCAAGATAGTCTGCGAAAAGGAGGATTGCAGCCATCTTCTCGTGAAGAATATTCCATTACGGAAAACAGCGGAGAACGGCGTGGATTCCGGAATTATGGATTTTTCGGAAATAATAGGGCAGAATGAAGCCAAAAGAGGGCTGGAAATCGCTGCAGCAGGTGGACACAATGTTCTGCTGATAGGACCTCCTGGAGCGGGCAAAAGTTCCTTGGCAAAGGCTGTCTCACAGATATTGCCCCCGATGACGCACAAGGAATCGGTAGAGACCAGCAAGATATACTCCGTAGCCGGAAAATCACAGGCTGCAGGCCTCATTTGGCGTCGCCCTTTCCGTTCGCCGCATCATACCTCTTCACTTTCAGCCATTCTCGGAGGCGGCTCCGACAATATCCTTCCGGGAGAGATTTCCCTTGCGCACAACGGCATACTCTTCATGGATGAATTCTGCGAAACTCCCAAACATATTACGGAAGCGCTCAGGGCACCGCTGGAGGAGCGCAAAGTTGTGATATCGCGGCTCCGGAGCAAAGTGGAATACCCTGCCTCCTTCATGCTTATAGCGGCGACCAATCCGTGCCCTTGCGGATACTTCGGGGACGGGGACAAATGTACATGCACGCCGGCAAGGCGTATAGCCTATCTTTCCCGCCTTTCCGGCCCCATAATGGACAGGATAGATATCCAGCTGTGGCTGAATCCGGTTTCGGGAGAGGCAATCACGGAACGGCATAAAATGCCCGAGGAGAGCAGTTCCATTGTTGCAGAACGCGTAATGGCTGCACGGAGGATACAGGAAATGCGTTATGAAGGTACAGGCATTTCTGTCAATGCTGGGATGTCGTCCAGACTCATGGACCGGTATTGCGTCCTTGATGACAGATGCCTCGGATTTGTGAGGAAACTCATAGACCGGCACGGCCTGTCGGTAAGGGCATACAACAGGATTCTCAAATTGTCCAGAACAATAGCGGATCTTGGAGGCCATGAAAACATCTCGGTCGAACACTTGGCGGAGGCCGCACGATACAGAATTCTTGACAAAAAGGATATCATGATTTGATTTTGTGGCAGTTTTGTCGTTATTTTACGGAAAAATCCGTAAGACATGAAAGAGGAAGTCATCATACGGGACATGAATGATATTGACCGGGCCGCAGGAGAATTTCTGGATAAGACGGCCGGGCATCGTCTGATAGCATTTTTTGCGCCGATGGGAGCCGGGAAGACCACGTTTACTGCAGCCATCTGCCGGAAACTCGGAGTTTCGGATGCCGTATGCTCCCCGACATTCACGATAGTCAACGAATACGTGGCCGAAAACGGGGAACCTGTCTATCATTTCGATTTTTACAGGATAGACAAGATTTCAGAGGCCATCGACATCGGATTCGAGGATTATGTCTACAGCGGCCATCTCTGCATTATGGAATGGCCGGAAAATGTGGAGGACATCCTTCCGGAAGAAACGCTCAAGGTTTACATTTCCGTGAATCCCGATTCTTCGCGGTCTGTCTCCTGGGATGACGGGAAAGCCAGTTCATAGTCCGTCCCTGCAAGCCAGCCGTTGATTTCAACCGTAGTCCGTTCTCCGTCCACAATGAAGAAAGGGGCGGAGCCGGGTAATTCAGGGTTCATGCAGATGCAGTAATGCCCTTTGCTGAATGCGGCGCACGATCTTGAAGAAAATACATATCCGGCATCCATTGCTGTTACATTCCCGTCGAGGAAAATGGCCGTGTCGGAGGGTCTTGCAATGCGGTGTCCGACGGCGAGGAACTTCCCGGAATCGGGGTACAGCCGTTCAAGGACAAAGTCTGCAGGAAAGACGGTATGAAGGTCCGTCTCCTGCCATACCACATTCCGGGTGCTCCCGTCGGAATACTGTACCTTTCCGCCTATAAATGCGCTTTCTCCGTCGGATTCCATGAATGAAGCATTACCTGAAATCATCCCTGTGCCGAGGCGCAGGACTGTCTGAACCCCGTCCCGCACGAGCATGGGAGCGGAAACGCCGCTCTTGCGCAAAAGCAGGACGTCGTCTCCTCCACATTTCATATAGTCCGTCAGAGTGCATCCGGACGGAGGGCTTATCTGGAATGCAACGCCGTCTTCTACAATGAAGCATGATCGGGAGCCGTAATGTCCGTATTCTGCAATCTCGTATGAAAAAGCGATTGTTCCGTCATCTTCGTATGGAGGTCTTGTGACTTCTCCCTTGTCGGAACTGTTCAGAAGGATTCCGTTGTGCCGGTAGGTCCAGCCGCTTCCCTCCCTCGGCACTCCTAATGTGTATATTCCGTCTTCCCGTTCTATAAGTCCGTATATCATCTCCCTTCCCGGATATCTGAACAGTTCCGTGCCGTCGCATTTTATGATTGTCTCGCTGTCTGTGGAAAAGTCGGTATAGACATGCCCTCCGACACATCTTGTCATGTCGGCATCCGACGATACCTGACTTTCATATCCCACCCTGAAGTCGGTCAGCCGTTTCCCGTCCTGTTCAGCGAGAAACATGAAGCATTCTGAGAACCCGTAGTCCGGATCCAGCCGCCAGTCATAATCTTCGGCAAATTCAAGTCCGGCAACGAAAAATTCCGGTACCGCTTCGGGTACGTCAGGTTCTTCCGGACCGTCAAGGAAACCTCCGTAAGGGTCATAGTCTTTTCTGCTTGTCAGGTCCACAGGCGTACACGCAGCAATGGCGGCTGCAGCGGCTAATGCCACATTATGATATATTTTCTGCATACGATTCGGTTTTCCGCAAAGAAAGGAAAACCGGGGCAACCGGATGACCGGAAAAAGAAAAAGTTGATAAAGTTTTTCTTTTTCTGTAAGTTTTTCGTCATTTATTTCCGGAAAATGCCGTACAGGGCTGAGCCGCTGCCCGACATGGAAGCATAGACTGCCCCTGCGTCATAGAGCGACCTTTTTATTTCGGCGAGAGCCGGATACTTCTCAAAGACTGTCTTTTCAAAATCGTTTGTGACGCATTTTTTCCATTCTTCGGCAGGCCTTGCGAGAGCTTCCCGCAGCGGAATTTCAGGAATTGCAGGGATTATGCCCTTGTACGCGTCAGCCGTGGAGACTGAAATGCCCGGCGGCACGACCGCCTTGATTTCGTATTCCGAAAAGAAATTTTCCGGCAGGGCATAAGGGGACAGGATTTCGCCGCGTCCTTCCCCGAACATCGGCGTGTCATGCACGAAAAAGGCGCAGTCGCTTCCGAGCCGGGCTGCGTATGACGCAAGCGAGTCTGTATCAAGCCCAAGCGAGAACATTTCATTCAGGGATTTGAGGGCATAGGCTGCATCAGAAGAGCCTCCGCCGAGACCTGCGCCTACAGGAGCCGTCTTTTCAAGGAATATTTTGACAGCAGGAAGGGAAAAATCCTCGTCGAGCAGTCTGTATGCCTTTACCGTCAGGTCCTTGAGCGGTTCCCAGTCCACGCCTTCCTCACGTGCGATTGTGACCATTACTTTGGCATCGTCGCTTATTGCCTGCACCAAAGTTCCTTGTTCTATGGAATATAGTCCCGAAAGACGGACGAGCGTCTGGCTGTATGCGTCAGCCGGTATTATTTCCAGCGTGTCATGGATTTCCCGGTAGGGGAGAAACAAGGTTTCTATGTCATGGAACCCGTCTTCTCTCTTTCTCAGGACGTTGAGTCCAAGATTGATTTTGACGAAAGGCTGTGTTGTCATTTCAGGAATCCGCTTCTGATTGCCGCTTCAGCCTCAGCATAAATCCTTTCCCGTTCCTCTGGATCAGGTATTCCGTCGATTACTGGCGAAAGGAACGATATCATCTGCAGTGCCCTTGCTTCGTCTTGTGGTATGCCCCTGGATCTCATGTAGAACTGTTCTTCCTCGTTCAGTTTTCCGATGGTCGCCCCGTGGGAGCATTTCACGTCGTCGGCATAGATTTCCAATTGAGGACGTGTGTTGGATTTCGCCGTGTCCGAAAGTAGCAGGCTGTGGTTTTCCTGATAAGCCTCCGTCTGCTGCGCACCCGGTGACACGACTATTTTCCCGTAGAAGTCTGCCTTTGCCTTGCCGGAGACTATGCCTTTGAAAATCTGCCGGGACGTACATTGCGGCACCTTGTGCAGCATTTCCACATTTATGTGGACATTTTCGTTTTCGGGGCAGAGATAGATTCCGGCAAGCCTGCAGTCGGCTTTCGGGCCGTTCATTTCTATGGTAAAATCAGCCGTACATGATATTCCCGGCAGTATGAGAAGTGTCACGTCAGCCGATGCGCCTTCTTCGACGGAAATATGCATCCGCCAGTCTTCAGACTCCGGAACAATCACGAGTTTCCTGAAGACTTCCCGGCCGGCTACTGTAATCCTGTTGTCAGACATGTCCGCAAGATTTAGTTGATGCTGTCATATCCGTCTGCCTCTATTTGGGCGACAAGTTCCTTTCCGGCAGTCCTGACTATCTTTCCGTCTTTCAGCACATGCACAACGTCCGGCACGATGTAGTCGAGGAGTCTCTGATAATGGGTGATGACGATTGCCGACTTTTCAGGCGTCCTGAGGGCGTTTACCCCGTTTGCGACGATTCTCAGTGCATCCACATCGAGTCCGCTGTCGGTTTCGTCAAGAATGGACAGTATCGGGTCGAGCATGGCCATCTGAAATATCTCGTTGCGCTTTTTCTCCCCTCCGGAGAACCCCACGTTAATTTCCCTTTTGGCAAATTCGGGCTTCATCTGCACGAATGCCATCTTCTCCTTCATCAGTTTCAGAAAGGCGGCTGCATTGAGGGGTTCCTCTCCGAGGGCTTTCCTCTTGGAATTCACGGCAGTCTTCATGAAGTTTGTAATTGATACGCCAGGAATCTCCACCGGATATTGGAAAGACAGAAATATTCCGGCCCAAGCCCGCTCTTCCGGAGCCATTTTCAGAAGGTCCTTGCCCATGAATGTGATGCTGCCGTCAGTGACCATGAATTGCGGCTTTCCGGCGAGGACTGCGGAGAGGGTGCTCTTGCCGGCACCGTTGGGACCCATGACGGCGTGGATTTCACCTCTGCGTATCGTGAGATCCACTCCCTTGAGGATTTCCTTTTCCTCGACTCTTGCCTTCAGCCCTTCTATTTTCAATAATATGTCGTTCATTTCACTATGCTTTTTTCTTGTATAATTTAGCCCAGTTGAACAGGGAAACGATACCGTTTATCAGATAAAGTCCGCTGACAATAGGCATGAACACGTGGCCTACGCGCAGGTGCAGCCACATTTGCGTCACGTTGACGAGGAGCCATGCTATCCAGCAGTCCCATTTTTTCAGTGCCGAAAGGAATTGCGCAACAAGGATGAGCACTGTCACACAAGCGTCGTGATAAGGTATCGGGTCTGACGGGAACACGCCCACGAACCATCTGTTCCCGAGCAGGCTCAGAAGCCAGCCCCAAGCACCCGCCAAAATAAACACCGACGCTATGGCAAAAATCCTCTGTTTCCATGTCAGCATCGTGACTTTCAACGCCTTGCTGTCTTCGGAACTCTGTTCTCCTTTTTTCGGATGGGTCCACCTGTAATGTCCCAAGATGTTTATTCCCAAAGAAATCGGCTGGAGAAGCAGGCTTGCATAGAGATTCTTGTTCCAGAACATCAGGAACAGCAGGGTAGTATAGATGTAGCCTATCCAAAAATTGTATTTGCTGTTGTGGCCTGCAAGAAAGACGCATGCCAGACCGAAAACCGATGTGACCAGGTCTATCAGCAGGACCGGAGTGTCGCCTCCGATTGTGAATAATGTATAGTTGAGCCAATCCATAAAATAATGCCTTTATAATGTGCTGCCCTTCAAGGGTGCATCATCCGATGGAGCCTTCCAAGGATACCTGAAGCAGTTTCTGCGCTTCGACGGCAAATTCCATCGGCAACTTCGCAAGGACTTCCCTTGCATATCCGTTGACAATCAGTCCGACTGCATCTTCCGGCATTATCCCCCTCTGGTTGCAGTAGAACAATTGTTCTTCGCTTATCTTTGATGTGGTGGCCTCATGTTCCACCACGGATGAACTGTTGGAGTTCTCAATGTACGGGAAAGTGTGTGCCCCGCACTTGTCTCCTATCAGCAGGCTGTCGCACTGGGAATAGTTGCGGGAATTGTCTGCGTTCGGGGCTATCCTTACGAGCCCGCGGTAACTGTTCTGGCTTTTCCCTGCGGAGATTCCCTTGCTTATGATGCGGCTGCGCGTGTTCTTGCCCAAATGTATCATTTTCGTGCCCGTGTCGGCCTGCTGCATGTTGTTTGTGACTGCTACAGAATAGAATTCCGATGAGGAATTGTCGCCTTTGAGCACAGTGCTCGGGTATTTCCATGTGATTGCGGAGCCGGTCTCGACCTGTGTCCATGAAAGGTGGCTTCCTTCGCCTTTGCAGATGCCTCGTTTCGTGACGAAATTAAAAATTCCTCCTCGTCCTTGTGCGTCGCCGGGATACCAGTTCTGGACAGTGGAATATTTCACGTCCGCACCTTTTTCCACCACTATTTCCACGACGGCAGCGTGCAGCTGGTTTTCGTCACGCATCGGGGCTGTGCAGCCTTCGAGATAGCTCACGTATGAGTCCTCATCCGCCACAATCAGCGTCCTTTCGAACTGCCCTGTGCCTTTTGCGTTGATTCTGAAGTAGCTGGACAATTCCATGGGACAACGTACTCCTTTCGGGATATAGCAGAATGACCCGTCGCTGAATACCGCCGAGTTGAGGGCAGCATAAAAATTGTCCCCTACCGGCACCACCGACGCAAGATATTTCCTCACAAGTTCCGGATATTCCTTTACTGCTTCGGAAAACGGACAGAAAATTATTCCCTTTTCCGAAAGGGTTTTCCTGAAAGTCGTCTTTACCGACACCGAATCGAACACGGCGTCCACGGCAACTCCCGCCAATGCCTCTCTTTCATGCAGCGGAATGCCAAGTTTCTCAAACGTCGCCGCAAGTTCAGGGTCAACCTCAGTCGGGCGTTCCGAATCTTTTTTCGGTGCAGCGAAATAAATTATGTCCTGAAAGTCTATTTCAGGTATGTCAAGATGTGCCCATTTGGGCATTTTCATCTTCTGCCATTTGCGGAATGCGTCCAATCTGAATTCAAGCAGCCATTCCGGCTCTTCCTTCTTTGCGGAAATCAGGCGGATTATCTCTTCATTCAGCCCTTTCGGTATGAACTCCTGCTCCACATCCGTCACGAATCCGTGTTCATATTCCTTCGACGCTATTTCATTCAATATGTTCCTATCTTCCGGCATCTCTTTGCTTTGTTATTTATGCGCCAGCGCATATTTTGCCCGGTGTTTTATAGTGATACAACGGGAGGGCAAAGATACATGTTATTTGGAACAACTCAAAATCCCCGGAGTGTGAAAACGGGCAATCTGCTTCGTTGGCTTCGGGTTATCGGCTCAGTCATTTACGACAGTAAACTCCTTTCGCCTCTACCCTTGCTGCCTCGCACCTTACCCGTTTTGCCACTCCGGCATTCCGAAACATCAGAGTGGGCTGTCTGCTGCGTTGCGCTCGGCTCGCCTTGCATCCAACCCGCTCTGCAGCTCCGGTAGTTCGGAAAAGCGGTCCCTTCGGGACTTGCTGGGTGTGTCATTTTGGTCGTGTCGGGCTTGTCGAGGCACCTGCTTGCTTGAAGACATTTCTTTCGCCTCTCCCCTTGCTGCCTCGCACCTTACCCGTTTTTGCCACTCCGGCATTCATTTTTTGCGTTTGATGGTGTGCTTGAGCTTCAATAAGGCAAAGTTCAGTTCGATTTCCGTCTCCGTCCCGTCAGTTTTCATGTCGTCTCCGAAAAGGTCAGCCATGATTTCTCCGCTCTTTTCCATGAGGCTCTTTTGCCGGAATTTGTCGGGATTCGATGACATCTCCCCGATAGTGCGGGAAAGTTCCTTCAGTTTGGCAAAAGCCTCGATGATTGCGATTGTGGTCTGCGTCGCCCTCTCGCCTTTAAGGATTGTGGCGAGCATGTAAAGTCCCTTTTCTGTGAATGCTTTAGGGGCGTATTTGGTATGTTCTCCTCTGCCGGTTGTCTTTAAGGACGAAATTTTCGACCTTAAAGATGTCAATTCTGTTTTATCAACTTCAATTATATATCCTTCCGGGAACTTGTCCGGATTATTCTTTACGGCTTCATTGACTCTTTTGGTCTCCACGCCGTACAGAATGGCGACATTGCTGTCAAGGATTACCTTTTTACCTCTTATTTCGATGATGAACTCCTCTACATTGTTGAATTTGACAATATTCGACATAATAAATCATATTTTTGGTTATGGGCAAAAATATGATGAAGCCACGGAAGGGGCTTTCAGAAAAAGAAAAACATTCGTCGCAATGTGAAAATTTTTTCTTTTTTGACATTCCGCAGTCGCTATGCAGAACAGTTCCCTCCGCTCCGGTCGGGGCGACGATATTGCGGTTATGCCAAAACTCGAGAACCGCAGGCTAAAGTTTGAATGTGACGGAATATGTGTATGGAACACGGATCTTCTTTCCCTTGTGCACCGCCGGAGACCACTTTGGCGACATGCCTATCACACGGAGCATCTCTTTCGTCAGGGATTCGTCCGGAGATTCAAGGACAGTCACATCATCCAGGCTTCCGTCGCTGTCTATCACAAATTTCACGCGCACAACGCCTTCAATGTGGTTTTCCCGTGCATCTGAAGGATATTTCAGTTTCGATATGACCCATTTGCCGAAAGCATCGGGCTCCTGTCCTTTGAATCTTGGTCCCTTGTCATTGCGGGTCAGTTTCGCATATTCCTTGCTGACCCTGCCAATGAAGTCCTGCTGCTCTGCCGTCAGTTCCAATTCATTGAATACGGGCTTTGCCCCCGCAAGATCGGCTAAGACATGCATTTTTCTATAAAAGTGCCCATGTTTAGCCGACATCTTCGACAAAGGACGCCCGTTCACGCATTTCCCGACATATACGGAGCTGTCCGGATACCACAGGGTGTCAAGCCCATTCGCATATCCGTCCTTAAATTCTCCGGCCAGCACCTTTCCCGACTTCGAGAAAAAATGTCCGTAGCCACAATGCTTTCCGTTCCGGAAATTGCCGTAGTACCGGCTCCCGTCAGGCATATAATGAGTGCATGCTCCTTCGGGAACACCATTCCGGAATTCTCCGATGATCAGCCCCTCATCATCGGAATAAAGCACTCCACGTCCATCCGGATATTGTCCCTCATACTTTGACGAATCAGTCACAAACACCGTATCGGCCACCTGTGCGGAAAGCGGAAATGCAAAAATGAACATAAAAACAGACGCAAGAGCCCGCCGCACCTCTGCGCCGGAAAATGAAAATTTTTTCATGGGATATATATTTAAGTTTTGCATAAGCAGGGGCTGTTCAAAACTTTCATTTTGACACAGCCCCAATAAAAGTTAATGAATCCATACGGTAAGTCCCGCCATGACTATTGACACCATGCTCATCAGTTTGACGAGAATGTTGAGGGACGGTCCGGACGTGTCCTTGAACGGGTCGCCGACGGTATCTCCGACGACAGTCGCCTTATGGCACTCGGAATTCTTGCCTCCGAGATTCCCTTCTTCGACGTATTTCTTGGCATTGTCCCATGCCCCGCCGGAATTCGCCATAAAGATAGCAAGCACGAAACCCGAACCAAGACCGCCTATGAGCAGTCCCATGACACCTGCCACACCGAGCACGAGCCCGACAATCACCGGTACGACAATCGCAATGAGTGACGGCAGCAACATTTCTTTCTGGGCCCCTTTGGTGGAAATTTCCACGCATCGTGCATAGTCAGGCGTAGCCTCCTTTGTGAGTATGCCCTTTATTTCCCTGAACTGTCTGCGCACTTCCTCTACCATCTTCTGGGCGGCACGCCCTACGGCATTCATCGTCAGCCCGCAGAAGAGGAATGACATCATGGCCCCGATGAATACGCCTACGAGTACGGTAGGATTCATCAGATTGACCTGATAGTATTCCATCATGTCCGGAATGGATGCTATTGCGACTTCGACTTCCTTGCCTGCAACTTCGATGATATCCTGTCCGATATGCACGAGGCCTATCTTTATTTCCTCGATGTAGGACGCCAGGAGGGCGAGAGCGGTAAGGGCTGCAGATCCTATTGCGAATCCCTTTCCGGTAGCGGCTGTTGTGTTTCCAAGGGCATCCAGCACATCCGTGCGGCGGCGCACTTCAGGGTCGAGCCCGCTCATCTGGGCATTTCCTCCGGCGTTGTCGGCAATTGGCCCGTAAGCATCCGTGGCGAGGGTTATTCCCAACGTTGAAAGCATTCCGACAGCCGCAATGCCGATGCCGTACAGTCCGAGGCTGAGGTTCTGGGCTGAAAGCATGTTGGCAAAATCAAAGTTGATTGCACATAGATAGGACAGCAGAATCGCAACGGCGATTGTCACGACAGGTATGGCTGTGGAAATCATGCCGAGACCCACGCCTGATATGATGACCGTGGCAGGTCCTGTCTGCGAACTTTCTGCGAGTTTGCGGGTAGGCTTGTACGAATGGGAGGTGTAATATTCCGTGGACTGCCCTATGATCACTCCGGCAAGAAGTCCGACGATTACGGAGAATGATATTCCGAGCCAGTTCTCCAGCCCGAGCAGATAGAGTATGCCGAAAGTCGCCGCCGCTATGAGTGCTGCGCTGAGGTTTGTCCCGAATCCGAGCGATTTCAGCAGTGCGCTCATTCCCGCCCCTTCCTTTGTCCGGACAGTATATATTCCTATTATTGAAAGAATGACCCCGACTGCCGCTATTATCATCGGGGCAAACACGGCCTTCATCTGTATCTCTTCTCCGGAAATCAGGAATGCAGATGCTCCCAGGGCCATTGTGGCCAGTATTGAACCGCAGTATGACTCGTAGAGGTCCGCTCCCATTCCGGCCACGTCCCCGACATTGTCGCCGACATTGTCGGCAATCGTCGCAGGATTCCTCGGGTCGTCTTCAGGGATGCCGGCCTCCACTTTGCCGACAAGGTCGGCTCCCACATCGGCAGCCTTGGTGTATATTCCCCCTCCTACCCTGGCGAACAGGGCCTGTGTAGAGGCTCCCATTCCGAATGTGAGCATTGTCGTGGTGATCATGACCAGTTTCTGCGGACCGTCAGCCCCGATGAACTTGTCGAGTATGAGGTACCATACCGAAATGTCGAGAAGTCCGAGCCCCACTACCGTAAGTCCCATGACGGCACCGGAACGGAAAGCCAGCTTGAGCCCGGAATTGAGCGATTTCATTGCGGCATTGGCCGTTCTTGCCGAGGCGTATGTTGCAGTCTTCATTCCTATGAAACCTGCAAGGCCGGAGAAAAAGCCTCCGGTAAGGAATGCAAAAGGTACCCACGGGTTCTGTACTCCGAAACCGTAGGCGAGGACGGCAAAGAATGCGGCAAGGATGACGAATACGATCGTGACGACCTTGTACTGTTGCCTGAGGTATGCCATCGCCCCTTTTCTGACGTAAAGGGCAATTTCCCTCATGGTGACGTTTCCTTCGCTTTCTTTCATCATCTGTCTGAAGAACAGCCATGCGAAAAACAGGGCGATTACTGCAGACACTGGCACAATATAAAACAGACCTGTCATAGTGTTATTGAAATTATGGTTCTAAATTTCGAGTAAAGATAAACATTTTTCAACATTCTTATGGATTTTTTATAACTTTGTATGATATGGGCGAGATTTTGCTCCATAAGTACAATATGTGACATAGAAACAGATATTAAACCATATACTTGTCATGAAACATTTTTCGTTACCGAAAGACGGAGGTCTCATCGAGCAGGGCCTGCCCGACGACATTCTCCACAGTTATGAGAAGATTCCTGCAAAAATCTTTGAAGACCAGTCCAATGCCAGCGAGGAAATAGCGGATGTCATAATATCTGCAATAAAAGGATGCTCGGGACGCAAGTTCAGGCTCGGCCTCACTACCGGGTCCACTCCGGTAACCCTTTACAGAGAACTTGTCAGGAAATACAAAGACGGGCAAGTGTCTTTCTCGAATGTTGAGGTATACAGCATCGACGAATATTATCCGGTAGGGAAAAACGAAAAACAGAGCAGGAACTGCCGTCTGCATGAGGAATTCCTGAATCAGGTTGATGTCGCTCCGGAAAATATCCACATTCCGGACGGCACAGTGGCGAAAGAAAGGATTACGGAATATTGTGCGGAATTCGACAGGTCGGCATCAGGGCTTGATCTTCTGGTTGTCGGTGTCGGGGAACAGGGCCAGATAGGTTTCAACGAGGCCGGATCTTCTGAAAAGAGCCGTACAAGGACGGTACTGCTTTCGTACAAGTCCAGAAAGGCGCAGTCCAGGAATTTCAACGGCAATATTGCCGACACGCCCAAGACAGCCATTACCGTAGGTCTTGCCACAATCCTCAGTGCCAGGAAGATCATCCTCATGGCATGGGGCGAGGACAAGGCAGAGGCCGTGAAGAAGATTGTCGAGGATCCGATATGCCCAAATTGTCCGGCATCGTATCTCCAGAAGCACGACAACATCACATTCTATACGGATGAAAATTCGGGAAGCCTGCTTTCGAGAATTGTCGCTCCATGGCTCGTAGGCCCGTGTGAATGGACCCCGAAATTCGTGAGGAAAGCGGTGGTATGGCTTTGCGAGACAGTCCACAAGCCTATACTCAAACTGACGCATCAGGACTATATCCAGAATTCCCTCGGGGAACTTCTTGAAAAGAAAGGTCCTTACGACAAGATAAACATCGACGTGTTCAACGACCTCCAGCACACGATTACCGGCTGGCCGGGCGGAAAGCCGAATGCAGATGATTCCACAAGGCCGGTGTCCTCGCAGCCGTACCCTAAACGCGTCGTGATTTTCTCTCCGCATCCTGATGATGACGTGATTTCAATGGGAGGTACTTTCATCCGCCTCGTGGAGCAGGGGCATGACGTGCACGTGGCATACGAGACATCCGGCAACGTGGCCGTCCATGACGACGTGGTGCTTCAGCACATGGACACGGCCCATGAACTCGGATTTGCCGACAAATATGACGAAGTGAAGAAAATCGTGCAGAGCAAGAAGCCGGGCGAGCCGGAGCCGAGGGCATTGCTCGACATCAAGGGCGCAATCCGCCGTGCCGAGGCGCGTGCAGCCGTAAGGTCATTCGGATTGAACGAGAACACCAACGCCCACTTCCTCAATCTTCCGTTCTATGAGACCGGAGGCATCAAGAAAGGCGAAAGGACCCAGAAGGACATAGACATCATCATCGCCCTCCTTCAGAAAGTGAAACCGCATCAGATATATGTTGCAGGAGACCTTGCAGACCCTCACGGGACCCACAGGGTATGTACTGAAGCCGTGTTGGAGGCTCTTGACCAGTTAAAAGACGAGGCCTGGATGAAGGAATGCCATGTATGGCTTTACAGGGGTGCATGGATGGAGTGGGAACTCGGAAAGGTTGACATGGCAGTTCCGCTCAGCCCGGATGAACTCATCAAGAAACGCCATGCGATATACCGGCATGTGTCCCAAAAGGATATCGTTCCGTTCCCGGGCGATGACTCCCGTGAATTCTGGCAGAGGGCGGAAGACAGGACACAGAACACGGCAAGGCTGTATAATGAACTCGGAATGGCTGAATATCAGGCGATCGAAGTATTCGTAAAATTGTTTTAAGCAAAACGCAAATGAGACTCATAATAAACGAAGATGCAGGCAAGGGCGCAATTTGGGCAGCCCGTTACATAGTATCGAAAATCAAGGAAAAGGCGGCAAGGACAGACAAGCCGTTCGTCCTCGGGCTCCCTACCGGATCCACGCCTATAGCCACATACAAGGAACTCATCCGCATGAATAAGGCAGGTGAGGTATCTTTCAAGAATGTCATCACGTTCAACATGGACGAATATGTGGGACTTCCGGAATCACACCCTGAAAGTTACCATTCGTTCATGGCCACAAATTTCTTCGACCATGTGGATGTGCCGAAGGAGAACATCAACATCCTCAACGGCAACGCTCCTGACCTTGAGGCGGAATGTGCTTCATACGAGGCGAGAATCGAGGCTGCCGGAGGCATAGACCTCTTTATGGGCGGCGTGGGCGAAGACGGTCACCTCGCATTCAACGAGCCGTTCTCTTCCCTCGTTTCGAGGACCCGCGTGAAGACCCTTACCTACGATACGATTCTCGTGAACTCGAGGTTCTTCGACAATGACATCAACAAGGTGCCGAAACTTGCGCTGACAGTGGGCGTCGGTACGGTACTTTCCGCAAAGGAAGTGCTCGTGCTGGCTTTCGGACACAAGAAGGCCCGTGCCCTCCAGCAGGCGGTGGAAGGTGCATATTCGCATACATGCACCCTTTCGGCCCTTCAGGCCCATCGTCACGGCATCATCGTCTGCGACGAACTTGCCGCAGGCGAACTCAAGGTCAATACCTACCGCTACTTCAAGGATATCGAGAAGAACAATATTTAAGATCAGGGATATCCCTTTTATATGATGCATCCGGACATTTCCGTGTTCGGATGCTTTTGTCTTTTACCCATGAAAAATATTCTGACTGTTTGCCTTTTGTTCATAATGGTTTCCTGTGCCCGGGAGCAGAGCCTTTCTGAACTCATCGGGATTGAGTCATATATCTCGGAACGGCCGGAGGAGGCTCTTGCCGCGCTTGATTCCCTGTCCTCATCGGGAGATATAAGCGGAAGAGAAGCGAATGCAAAATTCGCCCTTCTGTATTCGATTGCCCTTGACAAGAACGGCATCGACTCTGCAGATGACAGCCTGATAAATGTTGCCGTGAACTGGTATCGGCGGCACGGGTCGGCTGATGAAAAACTGAAGGCATACTATTGTCAGGGACGTGTATATCAGAACGGCGGGGACAATGAGGCTGCGATGGAAAGTTTTGTACTTGCGCAGTCATATTCCGGAAATGCCAAGAACAATATTGATGTCGGGATTCTGTATCTTAGCATGGCTTATCTTTATATGGATGTCTTTGATTATGAGAAAGCCTTGGAATATAGCAAAAAAGCCGAAATCTGCTTTCAAGATTCGGGAGATACTGACAGGCGGGCAAGTGCCTTATTAAGTTCTGCCATATGCTATTTTGTGGATGAAAGATATGACGATGTCGCGACAACCTTAAATGCGGTGCGCTCCGTTTGGGATTCACTGAATACAGAGAATAAGAATTCCTATTATCTGATAAACTTTGGACAATTAAAAGATTCCAAAAGATTCTATGAGTTATCGGAAGAAATAGAAAAATATATTCAAGAAATTTCTCCGGATGACATAGATTGGTTATGCTTGTCTGAATACTGGCTTACATTAGGGGAGACATCAAAAGCGGCGTCAGCAATAGAAAGATACAAAGAATCTGATACAAGCTATAAATCCAATCCGGTTTATTATATCCAAACATCAAATCTATATGATTCGTTGGGCTTTTCCGACAAGGCTTTGACAGCATACAAAAAATATTCGGAACTCTCCGATTCGTTAGACTTGGCAAATTTTAGCCAAGATACGAAATTCATAGAAGACAAATATGAAAAAAGTCTTCAGATTGTCAAAGCCAGGAACTCAAGGATTATGATAATAATATTGATTTCATTGATTGTCACATTCCTTTTGGCTTATATTATACATCAAATGTTCCTGATTATAAGAAAGCGCGAATCGGAAAAGAAAATTATGGAGCAGCAGATAGAGTTATACAGAAAAAACTACGAAGACCTGAAAACGGAACGGGACACCCTTGCCAAGACCATAGAACGCAATCCTCCGGCAGACCGTCAGTCAAGAACCGTCCTCAACGACAGGCTGCAGCTTCTCGACAAATTTTTCACTGCCGCAATCCTTGACAGTTACGAGATAGACAAAAAGGCGAGCAAGGAAATAGAGCAGCTCGTTGCCGACAGGGACAAGTTCCTCTATACCACAAGGATGACCTTTGCGGCAGCGCATCCGGGCTTCATCAGTTTCCTCGAGTCAAAAGGCCTTTCGGAATGGGAGATTGAGTATTGCTGCCTTTACGCAATAGGACTCAAAGGAAAGGATATCGGATTTTGTCTGAACAAAAAGCGGCATTATAACGACAGCAGCGAAATCCGCTCGAAACTCGGCCTCGGAGAACACGACACCAATCTCGGAAATTTTCTCAAAAAGCAGTTGGCGGAGCTGTAGTGCCCTTATCCGGCAAGCCGTTAAACTTTCCTTGCAGATGTTGTCTGTTGTTTTAGTATAATCTCTTGATAATCGACTAAAATTAGAAGTGTAATTTGCGGTTTTTTTGAAATGACGTTAAACTTTTTCGTAATAACTTTGGGGCAATAAAACCAAAAATATTCACAATGAAAAAGTTTGCGATATTGTTTGCTCTTGTCCTGTTGTGCTCGTGCTCGAAGAAAGACTATGAGGCAAACGTCAGCAAGTTCAACAGCGAAGTTGCCGGATTGTATCACTCCTTTGTCTTCATAGCATTGGATGTCGGAGATGGATTGGATCTTGACGGCGAAGCCCCGCATTACGACAACGACGTCCTTCTAGAATTGAGAAATTATACAAGCATACAGGACTTGTACTCTTGTTCAGGTTACGTTGACAGGATCGACGGTTCCAACTTCGGCAGGATATACTTGAAATTCCCGATGCAGGACATTACCGTAAGGGAGGACGGAGGCTACGATGTCGAGGTGCCGGTCTTTGTCGGGATTACATTTACATATCAGGTAAACTCCAATGGGGAGGTCTCAGTTTCTCCGCATGTCGATTATTCGGAGTTAGACAGGCTGAAAGGCGAAAATAAATATGTTAATGTCAAGGATGCGCACATAACCCAACTTTCCATGGGCAGAATATCTGTTGATATGACGATGGGGTTCTATAATTACAACAGAGGGGGCGGAATTATAGAGACTCCGGTAACGCTTGTTTATTATAACAATTATTTTACCGAATCTGTCATCAGTCAGTGATCGTCATTCAGCGGCTTCTGCAATTGCCGTAGCATATTATGCAGCAATTCCGCAGGTTTAAGCATAATATAGGCATTTGTTCACATACTCAAATTAAGATATGACCGGCAATGAAAATTGAATATTATACTGCCAAATTCATCATCCCGGCGATTGTTGGGATGATGTTCTGCATGGGCTGCGGAAAAGACAATGGAGGGGCGTCCATGCCGCAGGATGCAACTGTCCAAAACCTTGAAGGTGAATATGAACTCCGGCGGGTTCTTTGGAGCGGGACGCTTGTCGATCTCGACGAAGACGGGACTGCCACAAATGAACTTCTGAATGAATTTCAGAACATCATAGGCTATTGGGAACCGTCAAACAGGTCATCCATAACAATTCGGGAGGAGTCTGCGATAAACGTGAATGCGCGGCTGCCCTATCCTGATTACCGTTCCGCTGACGGGAAATATGTTGTCTCCCGGTTGAATTATCTGCCGGTTTCGATACTTATAACCGACCCGGAACATCCGTATTACGATACGATTGACTTTAATTCAGACAACCCGGACCTGTTCCTGTCTTCCCTTGAAGAGGCGTGTGTGTCGGAACTTGGTGCGTCAAGCCTTACCGTCAGGTTGTCGTGCTCCTTGTTTGTGGACGATGCAGAGGAAAACGGATATGTTTACTATTTCTACGATAAACTATAATTGTGATGAATCTGTTTAAATGTCGGGCGGCATTGTCCGTATGCCTATGCGTATTGTTCGGGTTTTTGACCTCATGTTCAAAAGACAGGGAAAATGCAATCAATGCTTTCAATGAAATTGTTTCCGGGAAATATGTGTTCAATATGGCATACATTATTTCGGAAGACTGGCTTATTGACCTTGACGGAGATTCAGATGGGGCAGGCAACATGGTTTCCATGTTGGAATACGATAATGTACAAGTGCTCGCAGATTCTTTCGGCGGTTATGTTGACCCGATAACGGATGTTGGAGTGAAAGGCAAGATTTATTTGAAGTTCCCTTTGCAGAATATTTGGATTGAGGATGACGGTTCATATTCGACCGTGAGACTCCCGCTGATAACAGGCCTTACATTTTCGTATGCAGTGAATATGGACGGTTCGGTAGATGTGCTTCCGGAAGTGGATTATACCGAAGTTACCTGTCTGATGAAGATGAATGAACACAGATATATCAGTGTGGACAATGCGGAAATAATGCAGTTGTCCGAAGGGCGAATTTCAATGGAGGTAAATATCGGATATTATGACTACATATCACAATCGTTGGTAAACTGCCGCGTGATGGTTGTATATTATAAGGCATGAGTTTCATTTGCGGTAGAAATGACGATAATCATGGGGGACATGTTTTCCGAAGACATAGTCATAAGTTCCGACAAAGGCAATATTGCAACAAATGTGGTTTATGTCAGTGAAAAATCAGCCGTACAGGCGGTCCTTTCTGATTTTGACTCCATAGAGGCGGGGCCGCGGTCTTCGCACGAATATACCGTCACCATTTCCGGAAGCAAAATTGAAGCTCCGATAGCCATAAGGATTGTGTCGGATGAGCGGTGGTTTGGCGTAAGCAAAATATACGACATGTCCGGCAATGAAATCGCATTCAGTGCCGGAGATCCTTTCAACACAGAAATAGAGTTTTCTATTCCACGATAAACATGCTCAGGAATGTCGAGAAAAGAAAAAAGTATCAAAAAAGAAAAACTTGACAAACTTTTTCTTTTTCTGATGCCTTTTATCGGCAGGACTTCATATATTGCCTCCCGGCGGCATAAGTCGCCCCACACGACCATGTGTGCTATGTTTTACCGTTAAATTTTGTGAGTTATGATTCGTGATGAGAGAGGACACAGGAAAATCGCCAAGTCGAGGTACATCAATCCAATGATTGACGGCGGGTTCAAAATCCTGTTCGGGAGCGAGAAGTCAAAGGAGCTCACGGAGAGCCTGCTTTCCGCCATCCTTGGGTTCGACGTGGTGGACATTACTTTCCTGAATACGGAGGACCTGCCGGAGACTTTGGGCGAGAAGCCTATCAGGTATGACATCCTATGCAGGGATGCGGACGGGAACAAGTATCTGCTGGAGATGCAGGTCAAGGGGCACGCAGGGCTGCTGGAAAGGACTTTCTACTATATAGGCAGGGCTCTGTCTTCGCAGTTGAAGCCCGGGGACGACTATTCTTCCCTGAAGGGCGTGTACGGGATATTCCTCACATGGTGCGGAATCGGGGACGACTCCCAGGCCTTCTTCAAGGACTTCCGCATGGTGAATGTCGAGGATATGAGCGAAAGGGTCGACGAAATCCGACAGATTTTCATAAATTTACGGAAATTTGCCAAAGAGGAGGACGAATGCTCCACGATGATGGAAAAATGGCTCTATAATC